>CAISUK010000308.1 GCA_903888645.1 uncultured Pseudomonadota bacterium
GGCATGAATCTGCCACCGATCTGCGAACAAGGCCCGCTGTTCCTCGGTCCCAATCACTTGAAATCCACCTTGAGCGAAGCCATCAGATTGCGCGGTGCGCCGTAGAGCGCACCAGGACTGCCCCCGCCCATGGCCCCGCCGCCTGACTCGAAGTAAACCTTGTCGAACAGGTTGTTCACGTTCAATTGGGCGGTCAGCTTTTGCCCGATCACCTTGGTACGATAGGACAGCATTGCATCGAACCGCCCATAGCCGGGAAGTTGAAAGCTGTTGGGATCATCTGCCTGACGCTGACCGTTCAAGTAAATCCCGGCACCAAACGCCCATCCAACCGCGTCACCGGGCGACGTGTCGTATTTGGCCCACAGGCTGGCCGAGTGCAGCGGGACGCCGGGCATGCGCTTGCCCTGAACATTGACCGTTCCCTGGTCCGGATTGGTGGGTGTGGAGTCCTTGGTGATGATGCCGCGATCATACGTATAGCTGCCGATCAGGCTGACATGCTCGGTAATGTCTCCCGAAATGTCGAGTTCCAGCCCTTGGCTGCGAATCTCGCCGACAGCCACCAAGTACCCGGCGTGGACCGGATCGCTTTGTATGACATTGCGTTTATATAGATCGAACAACGTCGCCGAGGTGATGACTTTACCGCCCAGCAGACTCGCTTTCGCTCCCAATTCATACTGGATACCCTTTTCCGGTCCCAGGACGCTGTTGGCAAATGAGTATTCAGGCGGATACGACTGCCCGAACGATTGGGAATAGCTCGCGTAAACAGACGTTGCGTTGGAGACTTTATAGAGCACGCCGACGCGAGGCGAATCAGCCTTGTCGGTCGGCTGTGGAACGATCGGATAGCCGGTGCAGTTCGGGTAGCAGGCCGAGTCTCGGCTTCCATAAGTTGCGGAATAGGCTTGATCGGCCTCGTCATGTCGCACGCCCACCAACAAGTCCCAGCGCTGGTTCAACGAAATCTGGTCTTGCACATAGAGGCCTGTTGTCTTGATCCGATCTCGCCACATGATGTTGCCCCTGTCGGCATTGATCGCAGCCTGCAAGCCGGGAATATTGTTGCCGAATGCCGGGTTGTAAATGTTCAACGTCGACACACCGGTCACCGCGCCATCGGATCCCGGCGCGTCATTCCTGCTGTTGTAATAATCCATGCCGATGAGAAGTTTGTGCTTGAACTCGCCCGTATTGAACTCTCCGGTCAGGTCCACATTGGTGTTGTAGGTTCGGCGCTTCATATCGGGTTGATAGCTGAAGGATTGACCGCTGATAGTTTCTATGCCATCGAAATAGCCGTAAAAAATCGATTGCGTCTCGGTCTGATCCGTGTAGGCAAAACGGTTGATGATTTTCCATTGGTCATTGAATGCGTAGCTCCAGTCGAATGCATAGAGCGTGCGCTGCACCTTCATAGGGAAGTTCGACCACAAAGCCGGGTCGACTGGTGAGAAGTTTCTCGGCAGATTGGCCGGACGATTGCCAATGATAGGTATCTGGTTGCCCATGCCCATGAATACCTCGGCCATCCTGGTGTCGTAGTATTCGAGCTGCAGATTCGCTTCAAGGCGCGAATTGGGCTTGTAGGCAATAGACGCGGAGAGCGCTTTGTTCTCGTGATGTACGTTGTCGACGAACGAATCGGCTTTGTCATAAACGCCGATGAGCCGGTACAGCAAGCTGCCGTCCTGATCAAGCTTGCCGGTGGCATCCGCGGTGGTACGGTAGGCGCCCCAGCTCCCGACTTGCTGTTCGAGGCTGTAGGCGGCGGCAGCTTGCGGCTTCTTGGTGACGATATTGACCAGACCGCCC
>CAISUK010000309.1 GCA_903888645.1 uncultured Pseudomonadota bacterium
ACGGCCGGCGCAAGCGCAGCACGTTGGCCAGCGAAAAAGGCGTGGTCCGCTCCGTGCCTTCGCCTTCGCTCAACAATTCGTCCCGCTGCGTTGGCGACAGATTGTCGAAGTGGTGCATCAGCGCGCCGCTCGACTGGTACACCTTGCGGCATTCCTCTTCTTCCACCTGAAACGCCTGCCGGGTCGCCACGATGATCGTGGTCGAGGTGTCCAGCGTGGCCCGCGATACGCTTTTGGCATCTTCCAGATCGAGCACGGCGATCGGGCCGGAGTCGCGCAGTGCCGTGTGATAAGGATGCTGGCGATCGCGCAAGGCGCGTAGCGTCTGCTCGCGGATCGGTTTCGATGGCACCAGCCACAGAATGACGCTGTGCTCGGTGCGCAGCAGGTGGCTGTTGACCAGCTGAACGCTTTTCGCCGCCAGCCAGGTCTTGCCGCCGCCGGTCGGTACGCGCAGGCAGAAATACGGCATGTCGGCCGGGAATCCCGAGAGCGGATTGTAGGTGTTGCCGCGACCCCACAGGCGCTCCGTGGTCGCGCTGAAGGCAATCGACGGTGACGGTAGTTCGTGGCAGGCCTTGAAGTAGGCCTCCACACTGTCGAGCACTTGCGACTGGTAGGTTTTTGGGGTGAAGGCGTTCATGGCGAGCCGATACGGTCGATCCAGTAGTCGGGTGAACGGCGACGATGGGCGACGGCGATGACGTAGACGTAATCGGGTTCCACCGAATACAGCAGCTTGTAGGGAAATCGCGCGAGGATCAGACGGCGGATATCGCCACGCTCCACCGGAAAGGTCAGCGGCGAGCGGCGCAACTGCGGCAGAAAATTGCGGATCTCTCGTCGCAACTCGTCGCCGAGTCCCTGACGCTGTTCATCGTAGTAGCGGGCGGCATCCTCGAACTCGGCCCGCGCCTCCGGTGAAAAAAGCACCCGCATCAGAACGCGCCAAAGATATCTTCAGCGGGGATGCCATTGACCTTGCCAGCCCGATGCGCGACGAGCCGACGCTCGGCTTCTTCAAGCCAGCTTCGATCAATTTCCGGATCGACGTCCTCGACACTGCGCAACAGTTCCTCGGCAATCTCAAAGCGTTCCGAGGGATTCAACTGCATGGCCAATTCGATGATTTCACGACGTCCCATGGCAATCTCCTTTAGTCAAACGACACATCATCAATCTACACCTCCAGCGCATACGGCGTCTGCTTGAAGGCGATGCCTTCGCGCGCTGTACGGCCGCCCATGCGGTTGGCGGCGGCGTAGATCACCTTGGGGCCGGCAAACTTCGGCAGCAGGTCGAACACCGGCCCGGTCAGCACATTGCCGCCGGCGATGGATTTGTCCTTGAGGATGCCGTTGTAGAGCAGGTAGATGGCGCGCCCCTCATGCACGCCGAGCAACGGCGTCAGCTTTTCTCCCTCTCCCTCTGGGAGAGGGCCGGGGTGAGGGCGAGCGCTCCCCGTTTCCGCGAACCATACAAACTCGGCCAGTTGCGCGAAGCTGACGTCGGCGCGAATCTGCCCTTCTGCGGTGAACAGCGGTTCGGCAGAAAGGCGGCAGAACTGGAAGCCTCCGCCGAGGCCTTCGACGCTGTTGCCCTTGTCGTCGATGTAGCCGTTGGCGACGCGTTTGACGCGCTCGGCGGTGACCGTGCGGGCGATGTTTTCATCCATCTCGACAAGGATGAAATGGCGATTGCCGCCGTCCTCGGCGTTTTGTTTCAAAACGGCGTGCCCGGTGGTGCCGGTCCCTGCGAACGAATCCAATACCAAGCTCCCAGGTGGCGCGCAATACGAAACCACCCGCTGCATTAGGGAGATCGGCTTTGGGAAAGCAAACACACGCTCGTCAAGGATTTCATCGAGTTCCCGCGCTCCCGACTGTGTTTTGAATTCAGACCAGAAGCTCGATGCGGGCATTCGCTCCTGTGTCTCAGAAAGAAAGCGCTTCTTGCGCGGCCAGCCTGTTACAGGATTGGGTGGCCACCAGATACGACTCTCGGCAAGCAATCTTTCGTAGCCAGCGCGGTCAGTTATCCATCCTTTTGCAGGATCAGGCTTCCAGACATTGCCTGTGCCAGGCTGCTCCATGTTGTAGTCATGAAGGTTCGGACGCTCTGCTGTAGTGGCCTTCCCCTTGAGTGGGTCGGTCACATAAGGACCGCGTGGGTCTTTATCAGCGTTCCTAAAATCGGAGCGGTCGATTACCCGACCTTCTATACATGCGCCGTCCGATTTTCCATAAACGAAGAGGTATTCATGGTCTGGCGAAAGGCGTGTCTTGATTCGATTGTCAGTGTTTCGCGTATTCCAAACGACAGTTGCAATGCGGTTCTTGAAGCCAAAGATCTCGTCCAACAAGAGTCGTAGATGGCCAGACTCTACGTCGTCCAGCGAGATCAAGATAACGCCATCCTCCGAGAGAAACTGCTTCAACAACACCAGTCGCGGAGTCATCATGCATAACCAGCGGTCATGCCGATCCAGCGTTTCGCCTTCCTTGCCGACCACCTCGCCAAGCCATTTGCGAATCTCCGGACTATTGACGTTGTCGTTATAAACCCAGCCTTCGTTGCCGGTGTTGTACGGCGGGTCGATGTAGATGCACTTGACCTGGCCGGCATAGCGCGGCAGCAGGGCCTTGAGGGCGTGCAGGTTGTCGCCCTGGACGATCAGGTTGCCACTGTCAGTTGGCCCGCAGGAGAGCTCCGGTAGCGGTTCCAGCAAGCGGAACGGAACTTCCTTGTGGTGCTTGACG
>CAISUK010000310.1 GCA_903888645.1 uncultured Pseudomonadota bacterium
ATCTCTTCACCTCCCTGAGCGGGTGCCTTGAACCTTACTCTAAGGACCATCAAGGCAATTGACCCCCGGTTTTCTCCCCTTTAAACCGGGGGTCCTTCTTTTTCTTCAGCAGTTTCTCCAGAAATATCCGCATTATCGCCGGAGTCGGCTTGCACCAGCCAGGCGCCCACCGCCTTTTCCGCCTCGGCGATACCTTCCTTTTTAAGACTCGAGAACAGTTGCACGGTCACTTGATCGCCGGCCGATTGCATGGCTTCGCGTACTTTGGTCAGCGCCGCGGTTTTTTCGCTCCGGTTCAACTTGTCCGATTTGGTCAGGACCAGGTGGATGGGCAAGCCGCGCGGACCAAACCACTCCAGCATCTGCCAATCGAGATCGGTCAGGGGTCGTCGCGCGTCCATGATCATCACCAGTCCAGCAAGGCACTCGCGCTTGGTCAGATACTGTTCAAGCAGATGCTGCCAATGACGGCGAATTTCGAACGGGACATCGGCATAGCCATAGCCGGGAAGATCCACCAGGCTGGCGCCATTCTTGAGTCTGAAGAAGTTGATCAGTTGAGTGCGGCCCGGTGTCTTCGAGACAAATGCGAGTCGCGTATGCCCCGCCAAAGTATTGATGCAGGAAGACTTGCCCGCATTGGAGCGGCCGGCGAAGGCGATTTCCGGTCCTGAAGGCGGCGGCAAGGCGACCGCTTTGGCAACGGATGTTTCGAATACAGCATGGCGAAAGATTGACATCGAACAAACTGAAGAAGAGCGTAAAGAGGAGGGCGGCACTGGAGCGGATGGCCATGGAGCGGAAATAGCTGGTGTACAATAGCATGCTTGACACCACGGTTTTCTCAGGAGCTTTACCATGAAGCATCTCTTTACGGCATTGTTGTTGCCGGTTTTTTCGATACTTTTCTCCGCCGCAGTACAGGCTGAAGGTCACGCGCCTGCGCCGCCCGCAGGCGATCCGGCCAAGGGTCAGGCGATCGTTTCGACTGTCTGTGTCGCCTGTCATAATGCCGACGGCAACAGCACGATCCCTACGAATCCGAAACTCGCCGGTCAGCACGCCGAGTATTTGCTAAAGCAGATGAAGAACTTCAAAGGCCAAAACGGCAATCCTCCCGAACGCAGCAATCCCATCATGAACGGCATGATCGCAGCCTATAGCGAAGACCAGATGCGCGATTTGGCAGCTTTTCTTTCGGTACAGAAATATCGGCCGGACGTTGCGAAGAACCCGGATACGATCAATCTCGGGCAGAAGATCTATCGCGGCGGCAATGCGGCCAAGGGCTTGCCCGCCTGTGCAGGCTGCCACGGACCAGCTGGTGCTGGAGTGCCTGCGCAGTTCCCGCGGATTGCTGGCCAATTCTCCGAATATGTCGAAACCCAGCTCAAGTCATTCCGTGCTGGCGAACGCGCCAACGATCCAAACAAGATGATGCGCATGGTCGCCGACAAGATGTCGGACAACGACATCAAAGCCGTCGCAGATTACATCGCCGGTTTACGCTAGTTCGGCTGGGCCTCTGAAAGCGAAGGAGCGGCATGAGCCGCTCCTTCGCTTTTTTGGTGCCCCACTGCCGCAACCTTGACGAACAGCTTGATCACTCCACCCGGCGAAATGCCAAGACCGTATCGGTGCCGCCGAAGGCAAAAGAATTGCTGATGGCAGCCCGCAAGTCTGGCGCCCGCTGACCCGGTTCCCGTACCAACGCGACCCGGCAGGCTGGGTCGGGCTTTTCACAGTGCATGTTGGGGGGCAAGGCGGAATGATAAAGCGCCAGTGCTGTGATCGCCGCTTCAAGCGCTCCGGCGCCGCCTAAAAGGTGGCCGTGCATCGATTTGGTCGAACTGACTGCCAGGCCCGAAAGGTCGTCTCCCCACACCCTGCCGAGGGCTTCGCACTCAACCACGTCACCAACCAGGGTGGCTGTCCCATGGGCATTGCAGTAACCGACATCGCGCGGCGTCAGGCCGCTATTTCGCAATGCCGCGGCAAGCGCCCTGACCTGCCCTGAGGCATCCGGTTTGGTGAGGTGGGTGGCGTCGCACGAGACGCCGCTGCCAGCAACTTCAGCATAGATTCGCGCACCGCGGCTGACGGCTGCTGCGTAAGGCTCCAGCAGCAAGAAAGCCGCACCTTCGCCAAGAACGAGTCCGGTACGGTCGGCACTGAACGGCCTACTCGCCTGCGACGGATCTTCTCCCGCGGCCGAGGCCAGCGTGCGCAGTGCCTGCCAGGCGCGCACCACGCCAGGGACCAGCAGCGCTTCGCTACCGCCGGCTAGCGCGCACTGCAGATCGCCACAAGCGATGGCCTTGGCCGCCTCGGCGATCGCGATTGCCGACGAAGCGCAGGCGACTGAATAGGTGTAAACCGGGCCATGCACGCCTGCGCGCATTGCCACATGGGCGGCCGGGGCATTGGCCATCGAAGCCGGCACCGTCAGCGGAGGCACCCGGCCAGACGCCTGGTGACTTTGAAAAGCATCTTCGATCGCCGCAGCGCCGCCCATGCCGGTGCCTACATAGACGGCGGTGTTCTCGTCCAGTTTTGCCAGGCCGGCATCAGACCGGGCCATTTCCGCTGCAGCGACGGCGATCTGGCTGACGCGATCCACCCCCGCTAATTGCAGGCGACTGAACCATCGTGTCACGTCGAACGGAGCGCGTGCTACCACCGCAGCGAGAGGATCGCCAAAATCCCAGCGCTCGATCGCCGAACGCCCGGCATGCAGCGCGGCGAAAACAGTCTCAGGCGAATCGCCGTGCGGCGAAACCAGCCCGATCCCGGTAATGGCAACCCGGTGGATCATGCCGCTTGCGGTATGCGCAGCTCGTCGATCAGCTGCGCGAGTCCGGCGAGCGTATTGACATCCTGCCGCGAATCCGGGAGGTCAATATTGAAATGCTCTTCGACATTGAATAGCAGTTCGGCCTGTGACAGCGAGTCCAGTCCATATTCGGCGAGCGGCAAGTCAGCCTTCAACAGTTCGGTGTCGATGCCAAACGATGTGTGGATCAATTGCTTGAGTTCTTCCAATGTATTCATGATGGTCTCAGGTGGCGTGGAAAGTCGGACTGGCGCCCAAATCGAGCGCCGGCTGCGGTGGGTTGGCAAGGGGTTGCCCCATTACGGTGGTCGGCGCATCAAGGCCGGCCGAAACGCGTTTGACGAAGCGCTCGAGGAGCGCCGCGACTTCGTGACGGTCGTTGTCGATGGTGACCATGTGATAGCTGTTCTCGAGAACAGCCAGTTCCTTGTCTTGCTGAGGCAGCGCTGCTACGAGCGCCTGCACGCTGGTCAGCCGGGTAATCTCATCCTCGCGGGCGTGAATGACGAGGATTGGGCAATCGAGTTCCCCGAGGCGCGCCCGGACCTCGGCCATCATGCGTTCGCCTTCCCGCAGTGCCCGCAACGGCAGACGCGCCGGGCCCACGGCCGACTGGGCGCGCTGCGCCATTTCCTGCATGACCCATTTGCGGATCTTCGGACTCTTGACGCCAAAGGGCTGGCGTTCGGCGACCGAGTAAAAACGGTCGAATCCCGTCCAGTAGGCAAGACGGCGCAAGTGACGAATTGGGGAGAGACCCCAGCCGTCATAGCTGAACGTCGGCGAAATCAGCACCAGACCGGCAATCCGCTGCTTGCGCTCGAGCGCTGCGGCGGCAGCCAGGACACCGCCCATGCACAGCCCACCGAGAATCACCGGCTGATAAGGTGCACCGCGAGCGTCGACAACGGCACAAGCCGCGTCGCGCCAGCGCCGCCACTGCGGCGACACAGGATCGTTCGCCAAGGTGTAGCCGGGCACGCTGACACCCTCGTAGGCGAGGCCGCGACTGCGCAGCGAATGGGCGATCAAGCCGAATTCCTGAGGCGATGACAACAGTCCGTGAAACAATAACAGCGGTAGCGGAGGCGCAATATGACGGGATTGCATCGCGACGGTTCGGTAGGGTTCGGTAAGATTTGATCCACATCTTACGAGCCGAACCTGAATCGGACCTGAAAGGAAAGTTGGTGCGCGTACTGCTCGCCGAAGACGATGCCACGCTGCAGCGCGGCCTGGTGCAGGTGCTGACCGATGCCGGCCATCAAGCTGTCGTCGCCGGCGATGGCATCCGTGCCGACCTGCTGCTCGCAACCGATCCCTTCGACCTCGTGGTACTCGATCTGGGGTTGCCGCAAATGGATGGCCTGGTCGTCCTGGAACGTCTGCGGCGGCGAAGGCAGGCGCTGCCGGTGTTGATCCTGAGCGCCCGGGATCGCACCGAGGACCGCGTCCGCGGGCTTGACTGTGGCGCCGACGACTACATGACCAAGCCCTTTGAGTTATCCGAGTTCGAAGCCAGAGTGCGCGCCCTGCTGCGTCGCGGCCAAAGTTCGATAGTTCGGCTTGGTCGACTGGCCTGGTTCTGGGACCGTCGCGAGGCGGTCGTCGGGGAAACGCCCCTGGCGCTGTCCAGGCACGAACTGAACGTCCTTGAAGCCCTCGTACAAAACCCGGGGCGCGTCGTCTCCAAGGAAACTCTCGCCCATCGATTGGGCGAGGGCGAAGATGTCGCCGGTGACAACCTGGTCGAGGTCTACATCCACCGCCTCCGCCGCAAATTGGACGAGGCAAGCTTGGAAATCCGCACGGTGCGTGGCCTCGGCTACAGGCTCCAGACCGTCGAAGCTACTGGCCAACATGACTAGCCGGCGGAATTCGCTGCGCGCCAGCCTCACCCTCCGACTGGCAGTGGCGCTCGCTGTCATCGGCGTATTCGGCACCATCCTGGCCTACGTACTCGGTGCCAAATACGCCAATCTCGCCTACGACCAGGCGCTCTTCGACGACGTGACGACATTAGCCGCTCAGATCAGCCTTGACGAAAGATCATCCATCCAGGTCAACTTGCCGACAGCGGCGCTGAAATGGTTGCTCTCGGACGAAGGCGAACTCGTCGTCTATCGGGTCACCGACCTGCGCAGCGGAGCGATCGTCGCCACCAACGGCGATCTCGGTGCGCTGCCCAACGACGCAGGCGTCAGTGGACAATCTGCTTTCCGCGAAGTGACCAGCGCGGGCCGTCATCTGCGCGTCGCCTATATGCGCCATGTGATCGATCCCGGTGATTTGCCGGTACTGGTCGAAATTGGCGAAACCACTGGCAAGCGTGATCACATGGCGCAGCAGATTCTCGGCGGTACCGCTCTCTTCATGGCGGCCATCGTGGCAGTCGCAGTTTCGCTTGTCTGGCGCGGCGTAGCGACAGCGCTGGCGCCGCTCAAACTGATCGAGGCTGAAGCGGCCCAGCGCTCGGGTACGGATCTGCAGCCGCTTGACCCGCTGCATGGACCGGAGGAAATCCGAGGGCTGATCGATGCCATCAACCGCCTGATGGCGCGTGTTTCGTCGGTCATGGAGTCACAGAGCCACTTCATCGCCAATGCCGCGCACCAACTGCGGACGCCCCTGGCGGGTCTGCGCCTGCAGGCGCAGCTGGCCGCCAAAGCAACCCATCCCGAGGCCATGCGCGCCAGCCTCGCCGAGGTGGAAGCCAGTGCCGCCCGGGCCGCCCACCTGATCGATCAAATTCTCGTGCTCTCTCGGGCCGAGGCCGCCGAACCAGCTTCCGACGGGCAGGCGATTGATCTCGCAATCATCGCTCGACAGGTGATTGAGCGCCATCTGGCGCTGGCCGATGAGCGCGGCATCGACCTGGGTTACGAGGGTGGCTCGGACAATCTCGAAGTCCAGGGTAACGAAATATTGTTCGCCGAATTGCTCGGCAACCTGGTCGACAACGCGCTCCGCTACGGCCGCGGCGGCGGCCGGGTCACCGTTGAGGTCAGGGATGTCGGCTATGAAGTTGTACTCGTCGTGAGCGACGACGGGCCAGGATTCGCCGAAGCCGCGCGAGCACAGGTTTTTGAGCGATTCTATCGACCCGACTCGTCACCCGCCGGTGGTGCCGGTCTGGGTCTCGCCATTGTCCGCGAGATCGCCGAGCGCTATCGGGGACGCCTGGTCCTGGAATCGACCCCCGGCCAGGGTAGCCGGTTTGAAATCCGTTTCCCTGGAATCGGCGCATAGCTTCGTTGTGCGCCGATGCTGGGCATTTTGCCGCTCACCTCGTGCGGGTGTCCTTGGCTGATTATTCCCGCAACCAGGTCTGGGTTCGACCGAACACGGCAAACCCGATGAATCCCCGCACCTGTAGCTTGCGGCTGTCCGCGGAAAGCGTCATCTTGCAGCGGTAGATTTCACCGCTATCGGGATCGAGAATTTCGCCGCCCGTGTACTCGTCGCCGTCCCGACGCAGCCCACTAAGGATGGTGAGTCCCCGCACGGGCTGATTTCGCCGCGCCCCAGGACACAATTCGCATGATGCGTCGGGATCGACACCAGGGCGGGCAAACACCTGGATGATTTTGCCTTCGAACAGTCCGTCGCGTTCGGTAATCGCAACCATCGCCTCCGCCTCGCCGCTGGTGTCGACGATCACGCGCCAGGTTCCAACCGGCGTAGCCGGACTGGCAGCCGCCGATGCGGCGACACAGAGAAGGATGGTGAAGGTTCGAAGATGACGGAACATGCAATTTCGTCTCAAGAAATGGGCCAAAATTTTCTCACGGCATCCATTTTATGCATTCCAATTTTTGCAGCAAAGTGAATTTGACGAACCGACAGCCACTAGCTTCAGCCGATCAAATCATCCAGTTCGGCAATCGAAAAGCCTGCCGCCAGACGTGCTTCGATGTTCAGCGGTGGCCGAAGCTGCGGCGCCGCATAGTGCTGCAACAGCTGGCGGTAAGTCGGCTGGGGCTCCACACCGCGTTGCGCGCAGAGATAGCGAAACCAGCGGTCGCCTATCGCGACATGGCCGATCTCGTCGGCCAGGATGGTATCGAGCAATCGCGCCGCCGCGACGTCGCCGACCATATCGAGTTTTTTCTGAATTCCGGGTGTGACGTCAAGGCCGCGCGCTTCCAGCGTGCGCGGCACCAGAGCCATGCGTGCCAGCACGTCATGAGCGGTCTTTTCTGCCATCTGATTGAGACCATCGTGGGCCGGAAAATCGCCATAGGCGTAACCCATGCCGGACAGATGCGCGGCGAGCATCGCGAAATGTCGCGCCTCGTCGGCCGCGACACCCAGCCAGTCGCCATAATATGTCTCAGGCATTTCGCGAAAACGGCACAGATGGTCGAGCGCCAGATTGATGGCGGTAAATTCGATATGGGCAATGGCGTGCAGTAGCGCCGCACGCCCCACCAGGGTGTTCGGACTGCGTGCCGGGGCGCGGCGCGGTTCGACGAGCTGCGGCCGGAGCGGGCGTCCCGGGGGTCCAATTGAGATCGCGACTGTCTCTCCAGACAATGGCACCACGCCGCGCTGCCAATCGGCATAAAGCGTGGTAGCCGCGGCAATCTTGCCATCGACCTCAGCAATCGTCAGGCAGGCGTGGGCTCGCGAAATCAAGTCGTTTGACATGCGGAGCATTTTACTCGGTGGCCAACCCTGCGCCGACGACTCGCCGTGCCCACTATTCCTCGCAGCTCCCGTAGGTGCTTTGTGTAAGGTTTTCGCCATCGCCGCGTCTACAATCTCCGAAAAGGAGAACCATCATGCTCATCAATCGCCCCAGCGACATCGTTCCATCCGAGATCACGCCCCAAGATTTCTACGCCCGCCGGCGTGAATTCATCAAGGCCGTCGGCGGCCTCGCCCTGGCCACCGCCCTTCCCCAGTCGGCACTGGCCGGCGACCCGCTTCGTGTCACCGTCAAGAGTCCTTACAGCACCAGCGAAACGCCAACGCCGCTGAAGAACGTCATTGCCTACAACAACTTTTACGAGTTCGGCACTGACAAGGAAGACCCGGCGCGCAATGCGCATACGCTCAAGACGCGGCCATGGACGGTAAGCATCGAGGGACTGGTGAAACGCCCAAAGACGCTGGCGATCGACGACATCTTGCGCCTGGCGCCGCTCGAGGAGCGAATCTACCGGATGCGCTGCGTCGAGGGCTGGAGCATGGTGATTCCCTGGGTCGGCTTTCCGCTGGCGACGCTGTTGAAACAGGTGGAACCGCTAGGCAATGCCAAGTATGTCGAGTTAACTTCCGCCGCCGATCCGGCCACCATGCCGGGCATCCGCCGCGATGTGCTCGACTGGCCCTATACCGAAGGACTGCGCCTCGACGAAGCAATGCACCCGCTGACGCTCATGGCCGTGGGCCTTTACGGCGAGGTGTTGCCGAACCAGAACGGTGCACCGTTGCGCCTTGTCGTGCCCTGGAAATACGGTTTCAAGGGCGCCAAATCGCTGGTCCGCATCCGTCTCGTCGAGCAGGAGCCTAAGACCGCCTGGGTGCGGGCGGCGCCGCGCGAATACGGCTTCTATTCCAATGTCAATCCCGAGGTCGACCATCCGCGCTGGAGCCAGGGCAGCGAGCGCCGCATTGGCGAATTTCTCAAGCGCAAGACAATGATGTTCAACGGCTATGGCGATCAGGTGGGGCAGCTCTATGCAGGGATGGATCTGAAGAAGTTCTACTGAACGACGCGATGTTCAACCCCAACCCGCGACAACTAGCCGGCATCAAGGCGATACTTTTTGCAGCTTGTCTGCTACCGCTGCTGCGCCTGGGCTGGGGCGCGTGGAACGACGAACTCGGTGCCAATCCTATCGAATTTGTCACTCGCAGCCTCGGTACCTGGACGCTCAACTTCCTGCTCGTCACGCTGACTGTCACGCCGCTGCGCAAGGCGAGCGGTTGGCTGTGGCTGACACGGATCCGTCGCATGCTTGGCCTGTTCGCCTTTTTTTACGTGGTATTGCACCTGAGCAGCTATCTATGGCTGGACCAGTTCTTCGACTGGACCGCCATCGGCAAGGATATTCTCAAACGACCATTCATCACCGTCGGCATGGCCGCATTCATGCTGCTGGTGCCGCTCGCCGCGACCTCGAACAATGCAATGATCCGCCGCCTCGGCGGTCGCCGCTGGCAGGCGCTACACCGCTCGATCTACGTCATCGGCATTTTTGCGGTGACGCATTACTGGTGGCTGGTGAAAAAGGATGTCGCTTTGCCCGGCGTCTACGCCGCCACCCTAGGCGTACTGCTGGCGCTGCGGGTACTCTGGCGCTACCAGGAAAAGCAAAAACTGCGCGCCGGCGCGGTTCAACGAAATGCGCCCGGCACGGTAATTCCTATCACTTCGAAGCGTTGAGATGGGGCACAAAGTACAACGCCGGCTGTTGCTGCCGGCGTTGTACGCATAAACACTTCAGATCCGGTCAGTCGTCATCCTTGTCGCGATGTGACCCGGCTCTGCCTTCGCCTTGATGCTTTTGTCCACCTTCGGCAGATTGAACAGAATCTTTCGGCGGCGAAGCCTGCGCCAGCGTCGTGACAGCGCCAACCATTGCTGCGACCAGTGCCGTACCCAAGGCCCAGCGGCTACCGCGGACGCCATCCTCGAGGCGGCCCTGCTTGAAACCGGTCACCATCGAGCGGACCAGGTTCTCCCGATGCAGGAAGCTGCTGACGAACACCGCGGCGATATGTACACCAACCACGACCAGCATTCCGTTGGCAATCACTTCATGCAACTCGTCACCGAGCAGATCGTTGTAGGTCAGGTAACCGGTGATCGATGTGCCCGCGGCCAGTCCGATCAGTGCCAGGACGGCGTAGCTGCCAGCCGGATTGTGCCCGACATGGTGTTCCGGCTTGGCGCTGAACAGCGATGCCAGATAGCTCTTGACTGAGGATGGCCGCAGCAGAAACGACGAAAAACGGGCGTAGCGGGAACCGATGAAACCCCATAGCAGGCGGAACAGGATCAGTCCAATGACCGCGTAACCGAGGGTGACATGGATGTCCCGGTAACGCTCGGACTCGGCGGTCAGAAAGGCGCCGCCGAAGCTCAGCGCTAGTCCCCAGTGAAACAAACGGGTCGGCAAGTCCCAAACGAGAATGCGGCCGGTTAAATTAGTCGTCATTGCGGCGGTTTCCTTGTCCTGGTATGCGGATATTGCGTTCTGAATAGTCGCCCTTGGCGACGCCGAGATGGCAAGCGCCGCAATTGGCTACTGACTTGACTAGCGGACTCTTGAAGATGGACGGATCCATTTCTTCGCTATGCTCACGTTGGAACCAGCGGGTATCCGAAATGCGCAGGCTCGCTGGACTTTCTCCGTGCTTGCCTGACCCCGCATTGGTCGCGAGATAGCCACTGATCGCCTTGCTCGTTTGCGCATCGAGACTCGCGTCCGAACCGAAATGCTTGTCGAGGCCGGACATGATCTTGGTCCAGGTCGCAGCGGGCAAGAATTTCGCCGGGTAGGCGACATGGCAGCCGCCGCATTCATTCGCCCATTTGGTCGCCGCACTTTCGGTGGCGGCAAAGACTGGCGATGCTGTAAGCGCAGCCGCAATTGCAGCGAGCAAAACAAATTTTGTTTTCATGTTGTTGACTTTCATTTGCGAACACTCAGCACATAGGTGAGAAAGTCGCCCTTCTCCAGGGCGGTGCAAGCCCGGTTCAGTACATCGCCGCAATTGCGCTTGAACCACTTTTCGACTTTTGCGGCGTCGGTAAAGCGTTCTGGATTTACCGAAGGCGCCATCGGCTTGATCTCCTTGTCGGTCTTGGCGTGCTTGCCGACGCTAGCTGGGTTGTCCGTATGGCAGCTCGCGCAACTCCACTCGGCACCATGCTTGGCATGGAAGAACTGGCTGCCGCGTTCTGCGGAAAACCCCTTGAAAGCGGCTGACTCGGCGCGCGCCTGGGTTTCGAAATCTTTGAGGAATTCCGCCGGTGCGGCGTTGGCCGAGGTCGCGGCAAAAAACGCAAGAAGCATAAGAATACGGTTTCGGTTCATGGTTGGCTCCGTCGATGTGTGTTGAATCACGGCGCCACTTTGACGGCTTTAGCTTAACGGCAAATTAAGGACGCAGAACCAAGCGTAAAAAGCTGTAACGGGATCGCAGAAGTATTCCATTCGACTGTTTTGCCCGAGGGTACCGCAACATACGCGGCAGACTGGGGGGCGCTTCTCATCGGGCATGTCATTGCAGCGTGGGCTATTCGCATCGGGAATAGAATCGCGGCAGATTTTGATTTCGACTGCTTCATTGAAGCCGATAATTCGCGAGACTTCTCAAGTGATGACAGCAAAGAACACCCGACGCCTGAGTCCGAAAAAATTGCTGCTCAGCAAATGGACGGCAGCCATTCCGCGCGGCAAGGAAAAGCATTTCATCGTCACCAAGTTGATACCGGCAGAGCTGCCAGCGGCGCCGATCGCCTGCGTCGAAATCGAAGCAATTTATTCCCGGCGCAGTTTTGCAATCCCCTGGCGCGAACTGAAAGACGCGAGTCGCTGGCTGCAAGGCTGGGTGTAAGCGCTGTGGCAGAGTCTCGGCTTCCTGCCGAGCAATCGAACCAAGGTTTCCCTCTGCTGCCAGGAAGTCCAATCAACATAAAGTTCATTTGCATATGCCATGGCGAGGGATAAGCGCATAAGGAATGCGTCGTTCATTTGACCATGCGGCGCTGATAGTCTTTCAACCGTTGCGACACCATGTATCGTCAGGGATGTCCCTGGCGAATATACAAAGCTCTGCTCGCGAGGTATCGAGATGACTGCACTGATTGTTGGCGCTGACCGCGTAGAACCAATTCGTCAAGAGATTGTTCGGCTAGCCAGTGGTATCGGTATCTCCAGAACGGAACACTGGTCCGGGCGCAAGAATGGCGATGTGAAGCGCTGCATTCCTGGCGGC
This sequence comes from uncultured Pseudomonadota bacterium, assembly GCA_903888645.1. Classification (GTDB taxonomy): domain Bacteria; phylum Pseudomonadota; class Gammaproteobacteria; order Burkholderiales; family Rhodocyclaceae; genus CAISUK01. The sequence continues at coordinate 11,789 of CAISUK010000310.1, forward strand.
ACACGATTGGTTGTGGTGATGTGCGACCGGGTCAGCCATCCCTTGCTGAGCAGTGTGCGCAAACAAGCGGACAAGCTTCGCGTGCCGGTTATCTTTTGTCGGCACTCCATCATCGACATGCGCGATAAGCTGAGCCGGTTGCAAAACTGATGGTCGCGCACTTGCGCAGGATCGGTGCATCAACAAAAGAACACGCTTCACTCGAGATTCGCTTACCTCTACCGGAGACTGGAAAGACCCCGATGAACGAAGCAGGCAAGACCAAATTGCTCGCCTTCAGTAATGCCAGCGAAATGGCTTTGTCGATTCGCGCCAAGGCATTGGTATTCAATGATCCGCAATCCCAATTGCTCTTGAGCGAAGTGGAGAGAATCGCCGCCAGCGATGCCACGGTCCTGTTGATTGGCGAGACCGGCACTGGCAAGGAACTGGTGGCCCGGCACATTCACGAGTGCAGCGGGCGCAAGGGTCCGTTTGTTGCCGTCAATTGCGGCGCCTTCAGCGAAACGCTGGTCGAGGCCGAACTGTTCGGTCACGAAGCCGGGGCGTTTACCGGGGCGACGCAGGCCCGGGTCGGCTGGTTCGAATCGGCCAATGGCGGCACACTTTTTCTCGATGAAGTCGGCGACCTGCCACTCGCCCTGCAAGTCAAGTTGCTGCGCGTCCTGCAAGAGCGCCAGGTCGTTCGGCTCGGCTCGCGCAAGGCCATTCCGCTGGATGTGCGATTGGTGGCGGCGACCAACGTGCAATTGGAGAAAGCCGTCGAAGCCGGCCATTTCCGATTGGACCTCTATTATCGGCTCAACGTTGCTGCAGTTCGCCTGCCGCCGTTGCGCGAGCGCCGCGGCGACATCATTCCGCTGGTCGACTATTTCGTCGATCTCTATCGGCGCCGGCTGGATCTCGGGCCGATCGCACTGTCATCGGCGGCGGAGCGACTACTGATCGAATACCAGTGGCCCGGCAATATCCGCGAACTGGAAAATGTCATTCATTTCGGCTTGATCATGTGCCGCGGCAATATCCTCGATAGCGGCGACCTGCGCCTCCCCGGTCTCGGACGCTCCGGGAGCGCCAACGATGCATCGGTTGATCCGCTGACTGGGCTAAGGCAGGCGATCAGACGTGTCCTCGAGAGCGATCAATCGCAAGTCTATGAGAACGTCGAGCGCCTGCTCGTTACAACAGCGTTTGAGCATTGCCAAAACAACCAGGTGCGCTCCGCCAAGCGCCTCGACGTCTCACGAAACATTCTTCGCGCGCAGTTGAAAAGATTCGGCCTGCTAAGTGAAAGCCCAAATGGCCCGATCGCGGAAGCAGATGACGGTATCGACGACCCGCAGGCGAATTACAGCGAGAACCGTTTGTTTCTGCAGCCGTGAGACCCTGGACCTTATGCGGCGCTTTGGGCCGATCTGAGTATTGTCTCCTCCACCTATTTCGCTCTCGCTGAATAAGCTTTACGGCGGCGGCCTCAATGGATGTTGCTGCGATTCAAGCAGTGGCGTCTGTCAATTTGCTGACCTCGCAGCATGAACATCAGCGCGTGTTGCCGGAGAACGCGCAGCCAGAGCGGAAACTTAAAGATTGGGAAGTCTGGCACGATAGCTGCGAACGGATCAGGAATCCATCAGCGAGGAGGTTTCACTGTGGTCCGCAAGACAGCCAGCGACTTCGATCCGGAAGTCCTCAGACTATTCGATAAGTATGTTCACGGCATCATTCCTCGCCGTGAGTTTCTCAAGTCCGCGGCAAAGTTCGCCGTTGGCGCATTGACTGCCGAAGGCTTGCTCGATGCCTTGAACCCGCGCTTCGCCGAGGCGCAGCAAGTCCCCGTAATCGATGCGCGGATCTCTGCCACGTATGTCGAAACCCCGTCGCCGGATGGCTACGGCAAATTGCGCGGCTATCTGGTCAAACCGGCCAAGGCACAAGGCAAGCTGCCAACCGTTCTGGTCGTCCATGAGAATCGCGGCCTCAATCCGCACATCGAAGACATCGCCCGGCGTCTGGCGATTGATGGTTTCATCGCTTTTGCCCCGGATGCCTTGTTCCCGCTTGGCGGTTATCCCGGCGACGAGGACATGGCGCGCGAGCTTTTCCCCAAGCTCGACCAGACCAAGACCCGGGCCGATTTCATCGCCGCCGCCGGCTTTCTCAAGTCCTTGCCGGAAGGCAACGGCAAAGTCGGCGTGGTCGGCTTTTGCTATGGCGGTGGCATCGCCAACTTTCTCGCCACGCGCCTGCCCGATCTTGGCGCCGCCGTGCCCTTTTACGGCAATCAGCCGGGCGAGGAAGAAGCGGCCCGGATCAAGGCACCGCTGCTCATTCACTATGCTGAAAAGGACGAGCGCATTAACGCCGGCTGGCCGAAATATGCAGCCGCGTTGAAAGCTGCCGGGGTCAAGTACGAAGCCTATATCTACCCCGGCGTGCAGCACGGCTTCAACAATGACACGACACCGCGCTACGACGAGGCCGCAGCCAAACTGGCCTGGCAGCGCACGGTCAGTTTTTTCAACGCGCGTCTGCGCGTTCAGTGAATCGTCATCAGTGCAAGGTGGCTGTAGCGCAGGCACGGAATGCGTTGGCCAAGGCATTCCCTCGCAAGATATTCAGGAGACAGCGGATGAAATTTGGAAAAACTGCAGCGTTGGCTGCAATTGTCATTGCCATACCCACCGCCGCCACCGCGCAGACGGTGCTGAACGTGCGGACATTGTCATTTGCCGCAGCCCACGAAGCCGCGACCGTCGCTCTCGAGCAATGCAGGAAAAACGGCTATGCGGTCACGGTAACCGTGCAGGATCGGCTCGGCCGCACCAAGGTCGTGCTGCATGACGACGGCGCCAACCCGCACACCATCGAGAACAGCTTGCGCAAGGCCTATACAAGCCTGACCTCGCGCGTTCCTTCCGGCGATTACGGCAAACGCGTCACAGCCAACCCGACCTCGGCAGGGTTGCTGCAGCTCGACAAGATCACTACCCTCGAAGGGGCGCTGCCGATCTTTTCCGGGCCGGACCTGGTCGGTGCCATCGGCATATCCGGTGCGCCCGGCGGCGATAAGGACGCGGCTTGCGGTCAAGCCGGCATCGATCGAATCGCCAAAGGGCTTGCGGAAAAATGAAAAGAGTGCATCGAACTCCCGTGAAACTGATAGCGACATTCTTGCTGATCTTTGCCGCCCCTGTCGCAATGGCGGCCAACCACCAAGTCGCGTTGAAGGACAAGGCATTCGACAAGGAAACGCTGAACGTAAATGTCGGTGATTCGGTGGAGTTCCGCAATGCCGATCCTTACGACCATGACGTTCTTTCGCAATCCACTGCCAAGACTTTCGACCTCGACTCGGTGCCTCCCGGCGAGAGCGGCAAGATCACTTTCGACAAACCGGGAACCGTCGAGGTC
>CAISUK010000311.1 GCA_903888645.1 uncultured Pseudomonadota bacterium
ATGACAAAGAAGTTGTTCATCCGCACCTTCGGGTGCCAGATGAACGAGTACGATTCGGACAAGATGGCCGACGTACTCGGCGTCGATGAAACAATGGTCAAGACCGACGATCCGGAACAGGCCGACATCATCCTCTTCAACACCTGTTCGGTGCGCGAGAAGGCCCAGGAAAAGGTTTTTCACGATCTCGGCCGAATCAAGCATCTGAAGCAGGCGCGACCGGATCTGGTGATCGGCGTTGGTGGCTGTGTCGCAAGCCAGGAAGGCGCCGCCATCGTCGCGCGGGCGCCTTACGTCGATATCGTATTCGGCCCGCAGACGCTGCACCGCCTGCCGCAGTTGATCGCCGCGCGCCGATCGAGCGGCAGTGCCCAGGTCGATGTGAGTTTTCCCGAGATCGAGAAATTTGACGGCCTGCCACCGGCGCGCGTCGATGGCGCCTCGGCATTCGTTTCCATCATGGAAGGCTGCTCCAAGTACTGCACCTTTTGCGTTGTCCCCTACACGCGCGGCGAAGAAGTTTCGCGGCCGCTCGACGATGTGCTGGCCGAAGTGGCAGGATTGGTCGCCCAAGGCGTGCGCGAGATCACCCTGCTCGGGCAGAACGTCAATGCTTATCAAGGTGCCTTGATTGATGACGATGACTGCGCCGATCTGGCTTTCCTGATCGAGTCGCTGGCGGCGATGCCCGGCGTTGAACGGATTCGCTACACGACCTCGCATCCTCGCGAAATGACGCAGCGGCTGATTGACGTCTACGCTGCGGTTCCGAAATTGGTGTCGCATCTGCACCTGCCGGTGCAGTCGGGTTCCGATCGCATTCTGGCCGCGATGAAGCGCGGCTATACGGTGCTCGAATACAAATCCATCGTGCGCAGATTGCGCGTCGCTCGACCTGACTTGTCGTTGTCTTCGGACTTCATCGTCGGCTTTCCCGGCGAGACCGATGACGATTTCGAGAAGACCATGAAGTTGATCGAAGAGCTCGGCTTCGATGCCAGCTTCTCTTTCATTTACAGCCCGCGGCCTGGCACGCCTGCGGCTGACATGGCCGACGACACCCCGCGCGAAATCAAGCTGGCGCGGCTGTCACGCCTGCAGAAGTGCATCGAGGAAAATGCCTTTGCGATCAGCAGCGCCATGGTCGGGAGCATCCGTCGCGTATTGGTTGAAGGGCACGCCAAGAAGGACGCAACCGAGCTTTCAGGCCGAACGGAAAACAACCGCGTCGTCAATTTCCCTGGCCACGGGCGATTGCTCGGCCAATTTGTCGATATCCGCATCGCCGCCGCGTTTCCGCATTCGCTGCGCGGCGAAATCGTCACCCGCGACACTTGAAGCCAAAATCATTCGACATTGCCCTGATCCCGCTCGATAACGCGCGCCTGGCCAACTTTTGCGGCGTTCTCGACGAGAATCTGAGGCAGATCGAAGCGGCCTATGACGTCGCCATTTCGCGACGCGGAGAGCATTGCCGTATTTCCGGGGATCCCGGCCAGTCGCGACTGGCGGCGCAGGCACTGCAATATTTTTACGAGCGGGCGAAAGCTCCGTTGTCGATCGATGACGTCCAACTGGGCCTGGTCGAACTCGTCAGGCAGGCCAATGCGCGCAGCCAGGCCATCCAACCGCCCGCAGGGTTGCTGACGCGCAAAAGCGATTTGCACGGGCGCACGCCGAATCAAGTCGCCTACATCCGCAATATTCAGGAACACGACATCACTTTCGGCATCGGCCCGGCCGGCACCGGCAAGACCTATCTGGCGGTCGCCTCGGCGGTCGACGCTTTCGAACGCGACCAAGTCAGTCGCATTGTTCTGACCCGACCGGCAGTGGAAGCCGGCGAGCGGCTCGGCTTTCTGCCCGGCGATCTGGCGCAGAAGGTCGATCCCTATCTGCGCCCGCTCTATGACGCGCTCTACGACTTGATGGGTTTCGACAAAGTGGCGAAGCTTTTCGAAAAAGCCAGCATTGAGGTCGCGCCCCTCGCCTACATGCGCGGCCGCACTCTGAACCATTCATTCATCATTCTTGATGAGGCGCAAAACACCACGCCCGAGCAGATGAAGATGTTCCTGACGCGCATCGGCATCGGTGCCAAGGCCGTGATCACCGGCGATGTAACGCAGACCGATCTGGGCAAGGGACAGAAGAGTGGACTGATCGAAGCACGCCGGATACTCAAGGACGTACGCGGTATTGCCTTCTCCGAATTCAGCGCCGACGATGTGGTACGCCACCCGCTGGTGGCGCGCATCGTGGCGGCTTACGAGGCGCAAGAGAAGCATGATTGATTCACCGCAGAGGACGCAGAGAGCGCAGAGAAAGCTGGAATCCGAAAACTCTGCGTCCTCTGCGTCCTCTGCGGTGAAAAAGCGTTTGCATCTCTCGGTGCAATACGCCAGCAATGATGATCGGCTACCCTCGCGCCCGAAGGTGCGACGTTGGGTACGGGCTGCCGCCGCAACTGATGTTGAAGTAACAGTTCGTTTTGTCGATAGCGATGAAGGGCGCACTCTCAACCGGGATTATCGTCGCAAGGATTATGCGACAAACATTCTGTCATTTCCCTACGCTAGCGAACCATCCGTTGTCGGCGACCTCGTCGTCTGCCTGCCGGTAGTGCTGCATGAAGCTGGAGAACAGAACAAACCTTGCGATGCGCACTTCGCCCATCTGATCGTGCATGGTATGCTGCATCTTCAGGGCTATGACCACGAAACCGGCGTTCAGGATGCGGAGCGCATGGAAGCTAAGGAACGCGAGATTCTCGCTGCGCTGGGCTATCCCGACCCGTACTGAACCACCCGAAGCGAATGGACCCTCCGAGTCGACCGTCACTGCTTGAACGCCTCTCGGCGCTATTGATGCGCGAGCCCGAGGACCGCGAACAACTGCTCGATCTGTTGCGCAATGCCTTCGAGCGCAGTCTGCTTGATGCCGATGCCCTATCCATCATCGAGGGCGCCATGGCGGTATCGGATATGCAGGTGCGCGACATCATGGTGCCCCGGGCACAAATGGATGTGATCCACATCGTCGATACTCCGGAGAACATTGCCGGACTGGTCGTCGATGCCACCCACTCGCGCTTTCCGGCAATCGGTGAAAATCGCGACGATGTCGTCGGCATTTTGCTGGCCAAGGATCTGTTGCGCTATTTCGCCGGGAGGGAATTCGACCTGCGCGATACCTTGCGCCCGGCGGTATTCGTTCCCGAGTCGAAGCGTCTCAACGTCCTGTTGCGCGAGTTTCGCGCCAGTCGCAATCACATGGCGATTGTCGTCGACGAATACGGTGGCGTCGCTGGCTTGGTGACCATCGAGGACGTGCTCGAGCAGATCGTCGGCGATATCGAAGATGAATATGACTTTGACGAGGCTGCCGATAACATCGTGCTCGACAATGCCGGGCGCTACCGGGTCAAGGCCACCACCGAAATTGCCGATTTCAACGAAGCTTTCGGTACAACATTTTCCGATGACGCTTTCGACACCATCGGCGGTCTGGTCATTCATCGGCTCGGCCGCTTGCCCAAGCGCGGCGAGTCGCTGGATATCAACGGCTTTCGCCTGCAAGTGCTACGCGCCGACAGCCGGCGAGTCCACACGCTGCTGATCGATCCGCAGCGGACCCTTGTGCCGGATGAATAGGCGTTTACCTGCCGCTGCCCTGCTCGGGGTGGCGACGGTTCTCGGCTTCTCCCCTTTCGACCTGTTTCCGCTGCCAGTGCTCACCCTGGCACTACTGTTCTTGTTGTGGCATCGCTCAACCTCGGCAAGCGAGATTGCCTGGCTGGGTTTCTTCTGGGGCATGGGCTTCTTCCTTGCCGGTGTGTCCTGGGTCTACGTCAGCATGCACGATGTCGGCGGGATGCCCATGCCGATCGCTGTATTGGCAGTTGTCGCCCTGTCCGCCTTGCTGGCGCTATTTCCGGCACTTGCCGGACTCCTCTTTGGCCGCTTGCGCGAGCGGCAAGGCTGGCGCGATGGCTTGCTCGCCGCCTGCCTCTGGGCGCTGGTGGAATGGCTGCGCGGCTGCGTGCTGAGCGGGTTTCCGTGGCTATCGATCGGGTATTCGCAAACACCGCCGAGTCCCCTGGCTGGCTATGCGCCGGTACTTGGTGTTTATGGCGTTGGCCTGATTGTGGCGCTGCTTGCGGCGCTACCGGTATTCGCTCGGCGAAGACCGATCATGGTCGCGGCGTTCGTTGCCATCCTGGCCGGCGGCCAACTGCTGCGGGCGATTGAATGGACGCAACCGGTCGGCGCACCGCTGACCGTTAGTCTGCTCCAGGGCAATATTCCGCAATCGCTGAAGTGGGATCCCGCTTTGCTGCGACTATCGCTCGACACGTATGCCAATCTGGCCCACGAACATCCAGCTGCGCTCACCGTTTTGCCGGAGACGGCGTTGCCGCTGCTGCTCGACGATGTGCCGGCAGGCTTGCTAGAGCAGTTGACCGCTAACGGCCCGCTGATCATGGGTATCCCGGCGCAGGGCCCTGATGGATTAGTCAACGCCGCCGTCGCTATCGCTTCGCCGCCGGATAGTCAGCCGCAGCGCTACGCCAAGGCGCACCTGGTGCCATTCGGCGAATATGTGCCACCCGGCTTCAACTGGTTTCTCGACCTCATGAATATGCCGATGTCGGATTTCAGCTCGGGCCCAGCGGGTCAAAAACCGTTTGTCGTAGGCGGACAGAAGATCGCCCCCAACATTTGCTATGAAGATTTGTTCGGCGAAGAAATCCGCCGTTCGCTGCCCGAGGCGACATTGCTTGTCAACCTCTCCAACACCGCCTGGTTCGGGCATTCGCTGGCGCAGCCGCAACACCTGCAAATCGCCCGGATGCGCGCCATGGAAGCCGGCCGTACCATGCTGCGCGCCACGAACACCGGCATGACGGCGATGGTGCGGCCAGATGGCAATGTCGCGGCGGTGTTACCGGCGTTTACCATGACGGCGCTGACCGTGGAAGCGCATGGTTATGCCGGACTGACGCCCTATGCGCGCTGGGGCAATACGCCGGTCCTTGTATTTGCACTGATGCCGTTGCTGCTGGTGACAGTTCTCCGTCTGAGAACGTAGGCCGCTCACTTCATTCGTGCCCGGGTTCCCATTCTGGATAGGCGGTAACGGAAGACCCATACTCGAGCCAAGGCACTTCATGAGACGCCCAAATCTGAAACATGGGCGTTTGGCCCGGATCGTCGTCAAGCGTCGCCACGCGAAGAATAAGGGTGTCGCGGCCAACACGTTGTGCCACAAGATGGCTGCCGCATCTGGAGCAGAAAAACCGAAGCTTGCCTGGTGACGACTCGAAGCACGTCAGCAAGTGCTGCCCATTCAGCCAACGGAAATGCTCGTGTTTGACGGAGGCAGCGCTATTGAACGCTGCCGCATGGGCTTTACGGCAAGTGCCGCAAGAACAATGTTCGATAGGCGAATCGAGTTGAGTGACTTCATACTCGATGGCACCGCAGAGGCAACTTCCTCTCATTCCTGTATCCCTTTAGCGAGAAGCCAATTATGCCAAATCTATGGGATGCGACAGCGTTGTTCAAGAAAAGTTGACTAGTCAAAAGTGCTTCTCTCGATAGAATTGGTATTGGATTCAGTACTTTTTGAGTGTCCATGAACGCCATCACCATCGCCGAACTCAAGCGCCGTGGAGTGGCTGCCATCGAGGAAGGATTGCGTCGCGGCCCGCTGCATATCGTCAAGCGCAATCGTACCGCAGCGGTGGTCCTGTCGGAAGACGAGGACCAGTTTCTCGCGCACGGCCAGTCCGCCGGGCTTGTTGGCATGACCGCTGTGCAGTGGCTGCTATCCCAGCCGGCGCTTGGCAGTGTTGAAGTGCAAGTACTTACCTGAGTAACCGTCTCGAATTGGGACGCCCCGGCATCGCTTCTCGATCAAGCTGCAAAACCCGGTAAAATCGCGACCTTCATTCGTCCGCGCCGGGTTCATCGATGAGCAAGTCACCGACCTTCCAGGAAATCATCTTGCGCCTGCAGGAATTCTGGAACCAGCAAGGCTGCGCGCTGCTCCAGCCTTATGACATGGAAGTCGGCGCCGGCACCAGTCACACGGCCACTTTCCTGCGCGCGCTGGGGCCGGAGCCTTGGAAGGCCGGCTACGTGCAGCCGTCGCGACGCCCCAAAGATGGCCGCTACGGCGAAAATCCCAATCGCATGCAGCACTATTACCAATACCAGGTGGTGCTCAAGCCGGCACCGGAAAACATCCTCGAACTCTATCTGCGCTCGCTCGAAACCCTGGGTTTCGATCTAAGGAAAAATGACGTGCGCTTTGTCGAGGACGACTGGGAAAACCCGACCCTGGGTGCCTGGGGGCTCGGTTGGGAAGTTTGGCTGAACGGCATGGAAGTGACGCAATTCACTTACTTTCAACAGGTCGGCGGCATCGACTGCAAACCGATCACCGGTGAGATCACCTATGGCCTGGAACGGCTGGCGATGTACCTGCAAGGTGTCGAGAACGTTTTCGACCTGACCTGGACTGAAGGCCTGACTTATGGCGACGTCTATCACCAGAACGAAGTGGAACAGTCCGCCTATAACTTCGAGCACAGCGATGTCGATTTTCTGTTCACTGCCTTCGGCGCCCACGAAAAACAGGCCCAGCATCTGATGCAGGCGCAGTTGGCGTTGCCGGCCTACGAGCAGGTTTTGAAGGCTGCCCATACTTTCAATCTGCTCGATGCCCGCGGCGCGATTTCAGTCACCGAACGCGCCGCCTATATCGGCCGCATCCGCAACCTGGCGCGCAGTGTCGCCCAGAGCTATCTGGAGAGTCGCGCCCGGCGCGGCTTCCCGATGGCATCGCGAGCCCATGCCGACGAAGTGCTCGCGCAACTCGACAAGAAGAAGGCCGCCTGAGCATGAGCGAATCCAGGAACCTGCTCGTCGAACTGTTCGTCGAGGAATTGCCACCAAAGGCGCTGAAGAAGCTCGGCGAGGTCTTTGCCCAAACCTTGGCGCAGTCGTTGCGGAATCAGGGACTGGCCGATGCCTCGGGTGTGGTTACGGCCTTCGCCTCGCCTAGGCGTCTCGCCGCCCACATCACGCACATAGACTCCCAGGCGCCCGAAAAGCTGCAGACGCAAAAACTGATGCCCGTTGCGGTCGGGCTGAATGCCAATGGCCAGGCAACGCCGGCGCTTCTGAAAAAGCTTGCCGGACTTGGCGCCGATGCCAGCGTCGTACCCTCTCTGCGCCATGAATCGGATGGCAAGGCCGACGTACTTTTCTACGATAGCGTCGTCACGGGCGCGCGCCTCGCAGACGGCTTGCGCCTGGCGATCGAAGCAGCGCTGGCAGCGCTGCCTATTCCAAAAGTCATGACCTACCAGCTGGCCGACGGCTGGACCAGCGTGAACTTCGTCCGTCCTGCGCATGGTCTGGTCGCATTGCACGGCGCAGAGGTCGTACCCATCGAATTGCTTGGGCTCGCGTCTGGTCGCGAAACCCATGGCCACCGCTTCGAAGCCGCGCAGGATCCGATCGTCATCGCCGATGCCGATTGTTATGCCGAGACGCTGGCCCGCGACGGCGCCGTGATCGCGAGTTTCGCTGACCGCCGTGCCGACATAACAAAGCAGTTGGACTCGGCCGCACGTTCAGCCGGCGCCAATCTGCGGCCAATCCATGACGAAGCCCTGCTCGATGAAGTAACCGCCCTGGTCGAGCGACCCAACGTGCTGATCGGCCAATTCGAGGACAGCTTTCTGGAAGTTCCGCAGGAGTGCCTCATTTTGACCATGAAGGCAAACCAGAAATACTTTCCGCTACTCGATGCGGCCGGCAAACTGACCAGCAAATTTCTCATTGTCAGCAACATCACCCCAGCCGACCCCAGTGCGGTAATCAGCGGCAACGAGCGTGTGGTGCGGCCGCGCCTGGCCGATGCCAAATTCTTTTTCGATCAGGATCGCAAGAAGTCGCTCGACTCGCGGCTGCCGGGCCTGGCCAAGGTTGTCTACCACAACAAGCTTGGCACGCAGGGCGAGCGTAGTCACAAAGTCCATCAGATCGCCGTCGAGATTGCGGCGATGCTCGGCGGCAAGGAACTCGAAGCGGCGGCAGGCACAGCAGCCACCCTGGCGAAGACCGACTTGCTGACCGACATGGTCGGCGAGTTCCCCGAGTTGCAAGGCATCATGGGCCGTTATTACGCGCTCCACGACGGCCTTTCGGCAGAGATCGCCGATGCCATCGAAGATCATTACAAGCCGCGCTTCGCCGGCGACACGCTGCCGCGCAATGCCGTGGGCCTGTGCGTGTCGCTTGCCGACAAGTTGGAGACTTTGGTCGGCCTGTTCGGTATTGGCCAAGTGCCCACCGGCGACAAGGATCCGTTTGCACTGCGCCGCCACGCGCTCGGCGTCATTCGCATCCTGATGGAACGGGATCTGCCGCTGCAACTCGATGCGTTATTGTTTTTCGCCACCGGTATTCGCGGCTTTGGCGAGGATGTCGCAGACCAGGTCGGCGGCTTCATGTTCGAGCGACTCTCCGGGCTGCTGCGCGAGCAAGGCCATTCGGTTCAGGAAGTGGATGCCGTGGTCAGCCTGCGGCCACAGCGTCTCGGCGACATCCCGAAGCGGCTCGCAGCGGTGCGGGCTTTTGCCGCGTTGCCGGAGGCAGCGGCCCTCGCAACCGCCAACAAGCGCATCGGTAATATCCTGAAGAAGGCTGGCAGTACCCCGGTCAACCAAAAAATCGACCCGGCCCTGCTCATCGAGCCATCTGAATTGGCGCTGCACCGCGCGCTTGTCGAAGTGACTCCCAAGGTTGATGAGGCATTTGCCCGCGGCGACTACGCCGCATCGCTGCAATCGCTGGCACTCCTCAAGACGCAGGTGGATACCTTCTTCAACGATGTCATGGTCAACGCCGAAGCGCCTGAGTTGCGTGCCAATCGCCTCGGATTGCTAGCAACGCTGCACCAGGCGATGAACCAGGTTGCGGACTTGTCGCGTCTTTCGACCTGATTGATGGCGCTAGAACAAGGTGAAAACGCGCCTGTGTTTCGCCGTTCATTGCGGCGCTGCCGTGCTTAGATTACAGCCATGAAACTTGTCATACTAGACCGTGACGGCGTCATCAATTTCGACTCCGATATTTACATCAAGGCGCCCGACGAATGGAAACCGATTCCGGGCAGCCTGGAGGCGATTGCCCGACTCAACCAGTGGGGCTATCGGGTTGTGGTCGCCACCAATCAGTCGGGCATCGGTCGCGGCTTGTTCGAGATGGACACACTGAATGCCATTCACGACAAGATGATGCGCGCTGTGGCGCAGGCCGGCGGACGCATCGATGCGGTCTTCTTTTGCCCGCATACCAATGCCGACCGCTGCAACTGCCGCAAGCCGAAGTCGGGCATGTTTGAAGAAATTGCCGCTCGCTACAACGCCGATCTTGCCGACGTACCGGCGGTCGGCGATTCGCTGCGCGATCTCTTGGTCGCCGAGGCGGTAGGCGCGCAGCCGATGCTGGTACTCACCGGCAAGGGCAAGAAAACCTGCGACGATCCGGCGCTGCCGCCAGCGACGCTGGTTTTCCCTGATCTTGCCGCCGCCGCAGCGCATATCGCGGTTTGAGTTGCGCATGAGCAACACATGACAAGAGCGCCGCATCGACCGGGTTTCCTGACCCTGCTGCGTTCGGCCCTGTTCATGGCCATACTCATCGTCATCACACCACCTTACGCGCTGTTGATCATGCTTTGTTTTCCCTTGCCGCATCGAATTCGGCGCATGACCGCGGTGCCTTGGGTTTACTTAGCGATATGGCTTATCGAAAATCTTCTTGGCATCCGTTACCGCGTGCTCGGTCGCGAGAATATTCCGTCGCGCCCCGCTGTGATCCTGGCCAAGCATCAGTCCGCCTGGGAGACGGTCGTGCTGCAAGCGGTATTTCCGCTCGGATTGTTCGTCTGGAAAAAGGAACTGCGGCGCCTGCCATTTTTCGGCTGGGCACTGGCGGCAATACCGATGATTTCGGTTGACCGCGGTGCTGGCAAGGATGCCCTGAAGCAGCTGGTTGATCAGGGCATGCTGCGACTTTCCCAAGGCTATCCTGTCATCATTTTTCCCGAAGGCACCCGCGTCGCGCCGGGACACAAGCGCCGCTACAAGATCGGCGGCGCCTACCTTGGTTGCGAAAGCGGCGCGCCGGTGCTCCCGGTAGCGCTCAATTCCGGCGAGTTCTGGAGCAGACAAGCCTTCGTCAAATATCCGGGTACGGTCACCGTCAGCATCGGTC
>CAISUK010000312.1 GCA_903888645.1 uncultured Pseudomonadota bacterium
ACGTAGCCACGGTAACCGTCAGCACACCTGGTTGCCGCAATGCCGCCGTGTATCGCCAGTAAACGGCCGCCACCTACAATCGGTGAGGTTCCTCTGTACGATGCGCGATGCGGGATTCGCTGCTGCATTCAAACAACTCAATCGCGCGCGCGAGTTCCAGCCGGGCAGTCCGGAGGCGATAGCGGATCAGCGCGCAGCACAGCGTAAATTCAGGTTCTGGGCCACCGTCATTGTTGCAATCGCTCTCTACTTCATGGTGAAAGACTTTCTCAAGTAGCCCTTTGCTCACCACCAGATCGCCTGTAGTCCAAGCTGACGCTCGTCACCAAGGATGCAAATACCCATTTAGACTAAACTACCACCCACTAAAGTAGGTGGGTTTGCGCAGCGTGTCGCAGACGACTAAAGTCGTCAAGCCGCGGCCCCGGTAAACGCGGATGAGTCAAAACATTGACGGTCAAAGTCACCGGCTAAAGCCTGTAAGCGGTCCGATGAATTTGGTATCCCCAACGGCCGCTCCACTCGGATAGCCGACATTCCCAAAATGGCGATCACCAGAATGTATTCCATATGGCTACTCGGCACCCTTGAAGACGAGCGTCAGCTTCCGGTGGTCCACCGGCCGTTGGCATCCTTGATACCCGTGAATCGCACAAGAATGATCTGAACGGCAGGTTCAGCAAAACCTGGTGGGCCGCCTCCGACCCAAGCGGAATTGGCGACTGCTCCGAAGCAGCCGTCCAGTTTTCTCCATACGGGCCTTTCCATCAAACCGTGACTCTGAGAAATTCAATTCTACGAATCAGCCGTTCGCATAGTCAGCCAAGGCTGCGCAATGAACTTGGCTCAGTGTCGCAAAGAAACTGCGCGCACCACAGCAATCCCCCCGACGGCCTTGTCTTGAATAATACCCGATTAAATTAGTTGACTTTATAAGAAGTCGCTGCTAAATTCTGAGCAACTGCTCATTTGTCCTAGACAAATACACGGCGAGTGGGCAGGAGTATGAACTTTCTTTACCACTTATAGGAGACTTCGTCATGAACGATACAAATCTTGCCTTCAAAGACACCCTTATCCTGCTAACCACCTTTGCCATGTGCATTGCGCCGCTCTTCCCGATAGTGCTCGATGGCATTGGCGTGTGAATGAGGGTCGAACAGCGGGAGGCAGCCGGTTCAAGGAACGGTTGGGTTCGGCGGATTCCTGCCTACCCAACCACTTGACCCGGTTGTGTTGTGCGCCGCCCCGTCGCAACGAACTTGAAGTAAAAACAGGATTGCTCAGCCTGGGAAACTATTGGGTTGCCTCACCTGCCTTGCCGAGGTAGCGGGGCAGTTTGGTCATGGATGTCCTGGACAAAGATGGCTTTTCGCTCAAGCCATGGACAATCCTAGTACGCTCGTAGGCGCACACAGTCAATTCGCCCTGTGACACACGTCAGCCGGTCAATTACAAGGTCCGGCGGAAAACAGCAATTCACAGTCGCGGAAGTTTACCTCTGCAATTGGCCGCCCCTCCACAAGTTCCTGTCATTCGTTTCAGGGCCGAGCAGAGCGCTACAATTTGCATTCGACATTCGAATCTCCCGAATCGCTTATTGCCCAATCTGAAGTGTTACCGGCACGTCGATGGATCTGCGATCACGACGAATCGTCACTTTGATTGTGGCACCTACCTTGAAATCATCCAGCCTTGCAATCAACTTGCCGACGCTATCGACAGGCTTGCTTTCGATCGCCGTAATAATGTCGCCGGCAACGATTTCACCGCTCCGTGCCACCGTCGCCCCTTTCAGTCCCGCGGCCTCAGCGGCTGATCCCTGTGGCACACGCAAGATGACGACGCCCTCAATATTCATTATCGATGTCAAACGCTGATTGAGGTCGTCGTCGGCCTCGATGCCCAGTCCTGGACGAATATATTTGCCATGGCGGATAAGCTGCGGCACAACGCGGTTGACCGTATCGACCGGGATGGCGAACCCGATCCCTGCGCTTGCACCACTCGGACTGTAGATCGACGTGTTGATGCCGATTAATCGTCCCGCGGAATCAAGCAGTGGTCCGCCGGAATTGCCTGGATTGATGGCTGCGTCTGTTTGAATCAAATGATCCACCGTCGATCCTCGTTCGCCGAGTAGCGAGCGGTTAAGAGCGGAAATGATGCCACTCGTCAGCGTCCAGTCAAGCCCGAAGGGATTGCCTATGGCATAGACGCGCTGCCCAACCTTCAGGTCGTAGCTGCTCCCAAGCGGAACGGGCGGTGTACGTTTGAACCCCGTACCAATCTTCAGAACCGCGATATCATGAATCGGACTGACGCCGACGAGAGTCGCTCGGTAGTCATTGCCATTGGCCAATTTGACGGTGGCTTCGCTGGCGCCGTCGATGACATGGTAATTGGTTACCACGTGTCCGGATTCGTCCCAGATGAATCCGGATCCGCTGCCGCGGGGAACAGAAAAAACATTGCGCGACCAGATGTCTCGGACTTGTTCGCTTGTTCGAATGAATACGACGGAATTGCGCGCACGTTCAAATAACCCGATCGTCGTTTTTTCGTCAGCGTTCAGGTCACCCCTGGGCGTGACGGGCCTGGGCAAACCATCCTTGTCGCTCGCAAGAACTGAGGTAGCTGCGACAAGCAAGGCCGCCGCAGTTGCCAGAAAGAGTGCTTGCTTCGCGCCTTTTCGCAAAATCATGGCCATGGCCGTTCAGCGCTCGCCATCGTTACAATTTCGCTAGGTGTCAATCAAGCACTCCGTTGGCCCGAATTCTTACCCGACCTTGATTGGCACATACATTTTTCGGTCCCCGCGCAGAATAAGCAGGGCCAGTTTGTTGCCGGCCTTGCTGACGCGTTCTCGCAACTCATCCCCGTTGGTCACGCTTCCACCGTTGACGGCCAAGATTACGTCACCCGCTTGAATGCCAGCCTTGGCGGCCGGCCCATCGTTAACAGCTTCCACTTTGAGGCCACGAACTCCGTCTGCCTCTACTGCTTCGTTCTCTCGCAGCGGACGCACGGCGAGGCCCAGCGCAAGCGAAGGCTTGTCGGAGGCTTCATCGAACTTGCTCCCAGTGTCGGCCGTTTTCAAGTCGCCGACCGTAATGCTCAGTTGCTTCGCCTTGCCCTGCCGCCAGATCTCCACAGTGGCGTCACCCCCTGGTGCAGTGCCTGCGACAAGCGGCGGCAACTCGGATGAACGTCCGATCTCGTGCCCGCTAAACTTGATAATCACGTCACCTGGCTGAATTCCTGCGCGCGATGCAGGGCTGTTCGGCTCAACCGATGCGACCAGAGCCCCCTTGGGAGAATCAAGACCGAATGAATCGGCAAGAGCCTGATTGACCTCCTGGATCAGGATTCCCAGCCGACCACGGGTGACCTTGCCTTTGCTGAGAAGTTGCCGCTCAACATCCATTGCCACGTCGATCGGGATGGCGAATGACAAACCTTGGTAGCCACCGTTGCGGCTGTAGATCTGCGAATTGATACCGATGACTTCACCGCGCGTATTGAACAGAGGGCCACCCGAATTGCCGGGATTGATGGCAACATCGGTCTGCATGAAAGGGACATAGCCTTCGGCGGGAAGGCTGCGCGACTTGGCAGAAACGATACCGGCGGTCACGCTGTTTTCAAAGCCGAACGGGGAACCAATCGCAATAGCCCATTCACCAACGCGAACCTTTTGTGGATCGCCAATCTTTACCGTCGGCAAATCCTTGGCATCGATTCGCAATACGGCGACATCGGTCTGTTTGTCTATGCCGGCGACCTTCGCCTTGTATTCACGCTTGTCGGTCAATCTGACGAGAACCTCATCGGCATCAGCTACGACGTGGGCATTAGTTAGCACCACGCCATCGGAACTGACGATGAATCCGGAGCCCTGACCTTGAATCGGCATTTTTCCTTGTGGCGGCTGGATCTGAAAACGACGGAAAAAATCGGGAAATGGAAAGTCCGATCCAAAGTCCGGGATTCCTAAGCCCGGCGCTTGGGATGTTCCCGTTACGCTGATATTGACCACGGCCGGCCCCTGTGAAGCAACGATCTCGGCAAAATCAGGCAATGCCACACTCGCCATTGGCGCTTCAGACGAAGCGACTGGAGCGGCGGCATGTGCGCTACCAAGAAAATGCCTGTCGTTAACAAAGTATCCGGCCATGAAAATGAGACCCGCAATGACTGCAATGGCGATCGGTGCCAATCTAGATTTCATGATTATCTCCATGAGTGGTCGTTGACGAACCGGCAAACTCAGTGAGCGCCGGAATCCGAAGGAAATCCTCAAAGGCCACTGGCGAGCTGCGCTTGCCCGGTTTGTTGCGTGTGGCGTCTGGGGTCGTCGGGCCGAAATAGCGTCGTGAATCGGCCAGAAATTTGGCGATGACATAGTGATTCATGATGTTTCCGCAATACGTTTCGAGCCTTAAAACGGATGATTAGAGAGCCCCCACTTTCCCAGGTTTCAGAAAAGTTTGTTGCTGTTTGTTTCACGCGAGTCCTGACACGACGCAAATCATTCAACGGTGATCTTGCCTCCCTTGGGGCTTCCAGGATTGGCCTTAGCCAATTCCACCCGCAGTACGCCGTTCTTGTATGTGGCCTTCGCGGAGTCAGATTTGACAGCTGCCGGCAACGGTACGGTCCGACGAAAGCTGCCGTACGCACATTGCATCACTCGCCAGCGGCCTTGCGAAGTCTCGAGCTCGAAGCGCTTTTCACCGGATATCACGACCGCACTGTCCGTAACATCAATGGCGAAGTGCGTCAGCCTCTATGCGAACGTTGAGCTTGCCTTTTGGAACGCCGGGTAAATCGACATAAAGAGAAATCCCGGCAGCATCTTCCACAACATCTACTGGTGGGAGCATCGTCGTGGAATCGTTGCGCGATGTGTCATCGGACTTGGTTACCTTTGTCTCGGTCATGATGGTCTCCTCGAATATCACTGAATTTCGATACGACGGGGCTGCGCCGATGCGCGGCGCTGAATGCTAATGTGCAAAATGCCATCGTTATATTTAGCCGTCACTTGATCTGGATCGACGTCGTCAGGCAAGCTGACCGCGCGGTGGAATCGTCCTGAAAAGCGCTCGTTGATGTGCACGGCCGCCTTCTTGTCGTCGCTAGGCAAGGTGCTTTCCCTCCCGCCCGAAATGTTCAAGACGCCGCGTTCGATGGAAACATCAAGAATTGCCGGGTCGACGCCGGGAGCAAAAGCGTAAATCTCGACGGAATCCGGGGTGCCACCGACATTCATTGCCGGAAAGCCATTGCGTCCAAAACCACGAATACTCGTAGTCGGGCCGGCAAATTGCTGCACTTGGCGTTGCAAGCGATCCAGTTCGGCAAACAGGTCACTGGGAAATTGTGTTCGATACATGTCCGCTCTCCTTTCGCTGGAAATACCGCCGGCCAGTCCGGCGGCTTCGGAGGCGAAATATGGGCTCCCAATTCTGATTTCAAGCCCCCCCTCGGCGCTGACAACCCTTCCTCACTTTCCATCTATTAATCATTTTGTTACGACAATTTATCGCAAGACTTTCCTCTGTTTGCGGCGGAGTCGGAGATTGTGCGAAATAGGGAGGGAAACGCCGGCGTTTATCCGGGACCATGGACCGGAAAATCATTCGGTGCTGGCTTGGATGCAACGACTACTCCGTGACGAGCGGTCAGTCCATCTGATCCTGTTTTGGCGAGACTGACTTGCAGGGTCGGCCAGGAGAAAATGATGCTTTCACATGGACTTAAGGTCTGGACCCACTTGAGTCGGCGTCCCCATCATGTTCCGGCGCTTCTCGACCTACCAGGTGACCCTTGCCGAAGCCAATGACAAAGCCGTGCGCTACTTTACCGAGATTGAGCGTCTGTATTTGCCGGCCGATCACATCGTCGCCGGATTCGTGCTGGCGAAGGATTGTTGGTTGCCCGAGGAAGACATACCTCGATTTGCTCGCCGAAAATCGGACACTCTACAGTGCAGTGTAAGCGTCTAGTCCAGTCGTTGCACCGCGTCGCCTTCCTGGCGATCAATGACGCAAAGAACTGGTTTTGCGATTGTTCAGGAAGGCAGTCTTAACGGGGTTTGGTTTCTCCTGCTTGGCAAACCGGCAAGACCTTGCGACGACCCTGCCTGAGCAGCTCGTGCCTTGCTTTGCTAGCAACCAATTGCGGCGCACTGCGCCAACATGCGTGTCGAGCGTCAGGATCCAAATTCGCGAGCACAAAGCCAAATGGGATGCGGTACGATTGGCGTTTTGTGGCTCATTGATAGAGGTTCCTGTGGCTCACTTTGCGTTTTCTCGTTCATTCAAATCGACGCTGCTTGCGCTCCTGTTTCTCGCATTTGCCTTGAACCAGCCGCTTCATGCGGCTGACGAGTCTGGCGCAACATACGGGATGGGGCAGCATGCCTTCTCTTTAGCCACAGGGAGTCCTGGCGAACTCGGACTGTTGAAGGTCCTTGCCGAGGAGTTTGCTCGGCGGGCAGATGCCAGGATGATCTGGGTCAAGGCGGGAACTGGCGCCTCCCTCAAACTACTCCAGGAGCAGAAGGTCGACATGGCCATGGTTCATGCGCCAGCCCAAGTCGAGAAAGCACTTCAGGACGGATGGGCGACCGGCAAGATCTTGATAGGGTCCAACGAGTTCTACATTGTCGGTCCCAAGGGCGACCCGGCCGGCATTGCCAAAGCAGGCAACGCCGCCGATGCCTACCGGCGCATTGCCGAAGCCAAGGCGCGATTCGTATCGCGTGGCGACAATTCAGGGACTCACCAAAAGGAAATGCAGATTTGGCAGAAAGCCGGACTGCAACCGTCAGGAGACTGGTACATCGTGACCAAGGAGTTTATGACAGCCAGCCTCAAGCGGGCGAATGCAGAGGGTGCATATTTCATGTCGGATTCGAGCACCTGGATCATGGAAAAACAAGTCGCCCCCGATCTGGTCATCCTCTATCGCGGCGACAAGTTCCTGGTCAATACCTACCATGCCTTGGTTGCCCCCAAGGGTTCAACCTCCGGTCGAGATACAGCCGAAGGCTTCATTTCCTTTGTGGCGTCGCCGGATGGTCAAAGAATCATTGCCGATTACGGTCGGGATCATTTCGGCGAGGCGCTCTACAACGATGCCGCCTACGCCAGGCCATATGACCAGTAATAAGTTGCGTAAGCCCTCGTCTCAATGAACGTACAATCTTGTAACGCCTCCATGAATAGCAAACCGCTACAGGCTGGCCAAGAACGGTGATCAGCAGGAGGTCGTGAGGCAGATGCGCAACACAGCGAATTCGTTTTTAGTCAATCGCTCCAAGACAGTGATGGCTGATCGAAACGGTAACGAGGTCAACGTCGATCCGGATGACAGTTACAAAAAGGATGGCTTGCTTGACTGAAGGCGTGTTGCCTCCTGCCTTTGGACAACTGAGATCCAAATTGTGAAGCGAAGTTCGGAGACGGTTACTTGTGTTACTAGTCGGCTACCTTCCGCAGTCGTCATGTGCGGAGATATCCCAAAAGTTATCCGTCATTCTCCTGTCGACTTGCAGCTGTCGACGTTTGAGAAGGTTTGATTTCCTACGTTCCCGCCGGAAAGTTGAATACTGCATGAGCCGAATTTCGCGCCATACCATGGTTCAGGCCATCACCAAAGTGCAAGAAATGGATGTGAAGCAGAAGGAGCTTCTCGCTGACGAGGTGTTCCATGCGCAGCCAAACCTGCTTGGTTCTTTTCTGGTGCAGACCCGGCTGGGCGTGTCGTTGGAGAAGATGGAATTCCTGCTAGACAGCTTGTTGGTTAGTTTCCAGCAATGAAGGAAGCGGGCTTGCCTTGGCCTCTCATTACTGAAGACGATTTGGATAGGCAATCTCAGCGTTTTATCGCCATCGCCAAGTTCGGAGATGACTTGAGCGAAAGTTTTAAGAACAAGTCGGTCCGGCAATACGTCGAAGACCAGCCGCTTTTTTGGTAGATGCTGAAGGACTGATTTATGAGCGCGTCGAACTTCGAGTTCAGTGCTGGGAGCCAATTCTCATGGATAGAATTGCGATTAGTGAAGGAATTCTGCTAAACGATCCATCGGGAGCGAGCCATCCCTTCGCCGATTTTCCGTAGGCTGATACTTCGCATCGTCCGGCCTTTACTCTTAGATATCTTTTTCCATCGCAGCTTGGTCTTCATGTTCTTTGCGGCGCTTCGTTCTTGCCGATTCTGTGACCCATGAACCTGAGGTAAACACATCATTGACGCCACGTGCCCGGCCCTCTGTGGCTACCATGTTGTTCCATTCATTTATAACTCCGAGCTTGCTGATTTGATCCGGCTGCATCAACAACGCTGTTTTCAAGCCAAGCATTAAGCGGCCTATCATCGGCGGTTGCCGCGTTCCAACTTTCCGCCATCGATACGCCGCAGATTCTTCATTACCGAGCATGATCGACATGGTTTTCTGCGACACTGGCAGCAGTTGATTTAGTGTGTCGAAAATCTCGTTGGCATCAGGCATTTTTTGAATCATTATGCATTCGGGGTGCGCATCGAGAAACCGGACGAACAGCGCAAGGGTGGGATCAGTTAGCGGTTCATCAGCTTTCTGCTTTATCTGCGTCCATTTTGTAATAGACATGTTGCCGAAAAGCCAGAGACAATCAGCGACCGACAGTCCATGAAATTCTTTGATTTGTTGCAAGTCGCGGCCGATCACCGAGCGGTCAGTTGGAATGGCCATCACATGTCCTTGTTCATATGCTTAATGGTGTGTAATATATCTAATATGATAGCCATGGTCAAGAGGTGAATTGTGTCGTCCATATCGCTTAAGGCGTTTGTCACTTTCAAGCGCGAACGCGTCAATCTTCCGTCGATAAGATACGGAGCTTCAGATTGCATCGAACGCCCAGGCTATCCCCGAAAGCTCATTTTTCATATTGCCTCGGTTCCGCTCCCTGGCATCGATAAGCCGACTCTCAATCATGGGGTTTTGGCGCTGCTATACGGAACGCATGATCTTCAAGAAGAAATGCGTCGCCGGCGCGTTGAAGCCAGACATCTTTCTGAAGAGATACATTCTGCTGATGTCATTGTTGAAGTTGGCGACATCAAGGTTAGTCACATCAATCATGACGACCTCAAGAATCTACGTTTCGCGAACATTCGACGTATGACGTCCAGTCTTCAATCGGTGATACTTCAACGCATTGAACAATTGCATGGTGGCTTCAAAACCGAAACAAAGATCGAACAGTCAAAATTGAGAATGATTGGCCGGCACATCGCCTTGGTGGCTGAATTGTTCGCTACCGATCCTGATTTTGGCAGAATAGAGGTTTTAGTTGTTCCGGTCGTAGATCATGAGATCGGGGCAACTAGGCAGATTGCATTGGTTAAGCCTGCTGCAATAATTGCTGAGATTGATCAGAACATTGACGGCGACATTCTTGCGTACAGGTCGGGCGAAGTATCTCAATGGCATAATGACAAACTGGCCGTTATCGCCAAAAAGGCTGGCTACGAGACTTGACAGGTCCCCTCTCGGCCACAGCAAAGAAAAGTGACAGAACAGGCGAATGACCGATGGTGCTTTAAGTATCAAGTATCCCTTTCAGCACAAAAAGGGGATGCAAAAAGGGGGATGCAATGGACAACCTCATGGTTAAGCGAAATGCAGCGGCCTGCCAAGCCGTCTAGATCGGTTCGATTCCGATCCCCGCCTCAAAATCTATAAAATACTTATTTCGAATCAGGTACTTGTGTGTGCTTGATCGTTTTCACTTGGCTATCGCAAGCGCGCCAAATGTCGCGTTGGCGTAGAGTGCTGCAATGACCATCGCAAATGCTGAGCACACCGAGATAATTGCCGCCACGATCAAGTGGCTGGAGCGCGCGGTCATCGGCCTTAATCTCTGCCCGTTTGCCAAGGGTGTTCATGCCAAGCGCCAGATTCGCTACGTGGTGAGTGCAGCGCGAACTGTTGAGGATCTCCTCGACGACCTTGAGCGGGAACTGCATTTTCTGAACGACGCCCTTCCAGAATTGGTCGATACGACATTGCTGGTCCTACCCGACGTCTTGACCGACTTCGCAGAGTTTGCCGATTTTCTGGATCTGGTCGAGGTCGTGCTGATGACCCATCGAGTCACCGGGATCTTGCAGGTGGCCAGTTTCCATCCGGACTACGTGTTCGCCGATGCCGAACCCGACGACTCGTCCAACTACACGAATCGTGCGCCCTATCCAACGCTACATTTGATTCGCGAAGCCAGCCTGTCCAAGGCAACTGCCGCATTCCCCGACGCTGAGGATATCTATCAGCGCAACATCGAGACACTACAGAACCTGGGCTTGGCAGGATGGCACGCGCTGGATATTGATTCAGATGCGAGCACCAGAAGCTGAGCCGAGGCTGCCTGTCATCGCCGATTGCGACATTGGCGGCGAAGCGATTGGAGACTAACTGGACAAGCAGGCGAATGACGATGCCAACTATAATGCCGGCCATGGCTGTTACGACTACCCACCCTGGCGCGATGGAACCTCCCTGGCTGCTGCGGTTTGCGCAGACAGCAAATCCGGCCATCTACCGTTTCACCGCGTACTGCATGCTGACGATGCTTGATGATCCGGCCATGCTCGCCTTGGCATTCTGCTGATTCCAGAGGCCAGATTGAAGACGACCACATTCCCGTTCGTGCTGTTGGTTTGCCTGGTCGGGTGCGGTGTCGAAACAGCCGGTACGGCTGCTACTGTGGCGACCTTGAAGGCGAAGGAAATCAAGCAAGGCCAGGAAACCAAGGAGCAAATTGTCAATCAACTCGATGAAGCCAACCGGGTGGCAGAGCAGCGCCTCAAGGATGCCGAGAGCAAGTAACCGGTGTCGCGCAGGGTAAGACCTTGCGCCACAACTGCCCACTGATGGGCTGGCAGCCGCTTTAGGAAGCCGATTCGCCCAGCCTAAAGATTTCCTCCGCCGGCTTTCGCGGCATTCGGCGCTCGCCGGGCAGTCAGGTTGGAGCGCGCGACCAGCAGTTCCGCTTCATCGCCGATGATGTGCGCGGCCTCATTGAGCAGGGCGTCCTTGGCATTCTTGCGCTCCTTGTCGAATTCGTCTTCGTCATCTTCGCTGGCCAGAGCGCTGGGTGCAGTGGGCACAGTGGGCACAGTGGGCGCAGTTGCGGTGGCAGGGAGACTGTCGGCCTTTTTGGCCGCCGCTTTCTTCTCCGCTGCAGCACCCTTGTCGCGCAACTTCAACTTGGCTTGCTGGGTTTCACGCTCTTTTCGCCGTTCTGCCTCATTGAGGGAAATCTGGTTCTTCTTGCGGCGCACGTTGTATTCGGCAATATCGTCGAGCAAGTTCTGATAATCCTTATCCGTCGTAACACGTTTGTCATGGCGCTGCTGCAGGATGGGCAGCAAGTCGAACAGGTCGCCGAGCGTTTCGTAATCGGCAGCCCGAATGCGCATCCAGGGCAATGCGTTCTCAAAACTGGACTCACCGAAATGCTCGGGATCGGAAATGGCTGGCAGATTGATATCCGGCGTGACACCGCGCAATTGCGTCGTGGTTCCGTCGATGCGGAAAAACTGGGCAATGGTCAACCGGAGTTCGCCTAGCTGCTGCTTTTCCGTGCGCGCCATCTGATCGAGATTGACCAGTGTCTGCACCGTACCTTTGCCGAAGCTCGGCTCGCCAATCACCACGCCGCGATGGTAGTCCTGAATGGCCGCCGCGAAGATCTCCGAAGCCGAGGCCGAACCTCGGTTGATCAGCACACCGAGCGGACCGGTCCAGGGAGCGTTGCGCGCCGAGTCCCGCGCAATGCTGATGCGACCCTGGGCATCGCGCTGCTGCACTACCGGCCCGGCGCCGACGAAGAGGCCGGTGAGTTCGATAGCTTCTGACAAGGAGCCACCTCCGTTATTGCGCAGATCGACCAGCACGCTGTCGACGTTTTCGGCTTTCAATTCGCTGAGCAGGCGCGCCACATCGCGCGTCGCGCTCTTGTAATCGCGCTCGCCCTTTTGCCGGGCCTCGAAATCCTCATAAAAGGTCGGCAGGGAAATCACCCCGACGCGATGCGCTACGCCATCATCATTGAGGGTAAGAATGGATTTTTTAGCCGCCTGCTCTTCCAGGCTGATCTTCTTGCGCACCAGAGAAATCGTCTTGTGTTCAGCGTCCGGACCGACACCGGCCGGCAGAATATCGAGGATGACGACCGAGTCGGCGGCGCCGCGAATCAGCGCCACCGTGTCGTCCAGACGCCAGCCCACGACATCGGCCATGGCGCCCTTTTCGCCCTGCGCCACGCCGAGAATGCGGTCGCCGGCCTTGAGCTTTCCCGACAGGGCCGCCGGGCCGCCGGGCACCAGTTCCTTGATGGTCGTGTAATCGTCTTTCTCTTCAAGAACGGCGCCAATACCGACCAGCGACAGGCGCATCGATATGTCGAAGTCCTCGGTGGCGCGCGGCCCCATGTAATTGGTATGTGGCTCCACCGACATGGTGTAGGCATTCATGAAGATCTGAAAGGCATCTTCGCTCTTCAGTTTGCCTATGCGCTTGATGAAATTTTCATAGCGCTTGTCGAGCGTTGTGACGATGCTCTTGTTGTCTTTGCCGGCGATCTTGAGTTGCAGCCAGTCGTTCTTGACACGCTTGCGCCACAGTTCACGGACTTCGTCTTCCGACTTTGGCCAGGGTTCCTTTTCGCGCAGGTATTGAAAACTTTCCTTCTGCTGAAAATCGAATCCGCTCTTGAGAAGACTGCGCGCGTAGGTATAGCGCTCGACCGCTCGCTTTGAATAGCGATTGAAAATGGCGAAGGGAATATCCAGGTCATCGTTGAGTATGGAGTCGTCGAGACGAATGCGGGCGGGCGTCCATTGGTCGATGTCGGACTGGAGAAAAAACAGCTTCTCGCCATCGAGTGACTTGATGTAGTGATCGAATATCTTCTCCGACAAGACATTGTCAAGCGCCACCGGCTTGTAGTGATTCCGCTCCAGCAACCTGGCGGTCAGGTGCGCTGCAACGGGCTGTTGCTGCAGGGGCCGCAACTCCGGCGCCTGCAGGAGACTGGCATCCGGCGCGTTGGCTTGAACAGCCGTCGCTATCGCCAGCAACAACAACCATAATTTCTTGTTCATGCAATCTTCCCGAAAGTTTCTGACCAATCGTTCTATTGCGGCGCGCTTGCCGCTATAAGGTAAATAAGCCCGTGCATCAGAGATGGTGCCGTGGCAAAGAGTTCCATACCCAATTGCATCGATGTGTAAATCGATGTGTACTACGCCACACTAAGGCTGCGACTCAATGCCTGCTCAAAACTCGCCACAGTTCGATCGACGTCGTAGAGTTTGTCCAGACCGAACAGGCCAATCCGAAAAGTCTTGAAGTCGGCGGGTTCGTCGCATTCCAGGGGCACACCGGCGGCAATCTGCAAACCCTCGGCGAGAAATTTCTTTCCGGATTGAAAGTCAGCATCTTCGGTGTAGCTGACCACCACGCCCGGCGCCTGGAAACCTTCTGCGGCGACGCTGCGGATGCCCTTGCTTACCAATAGCGCGCGTATCTTGGCGCCCAGTGCCTGCTGCGCCGCGCGCAACTTTTCAAAACCAGTGTGTTCAGCTTCCACCATCACGTCGCGGAGTTCGACCAGCGCACTGGTCGGCATCGTCGCATGGTAGGCATGGCCACCATTTTCGTAGGTTTCCATGATCTGCAGCCAGCGCCGCAAGTTGCAGGCAAAGCTGCTGCTGGTGGTCGATTCGATTCGCGTCCGCGCCAATTCGCTCAGCATCACCAGCGCGCAACAAGGCGGGCCGCTCCAGCCCTTTTGCGGCGCACTGACGAGGACATCGACACCGCTCGCTGCCATGTCCACCCAAATCGCGCCGGAAGCCACGCAGTCGAGCACGAATAACCCGCCGACCGCGTGCACGGCATCCGCCACGGCGCGCAAATAGGCATCCGGCAGGATGATCCCTGAAGACGTTTCGACATGCGGAGCAAAGACCAGATCCGGCTTCTGTGCGGCGATGGCAGCGACGACTTCGGCCACCGGTGGCGGCGCGAACGGGCTCTGACCGCCGTCTCCGCAGCGGCGCGCTTTCAATACGATAGATTCCGAAGGGATATTTCCTGCGTCGAAAATCTGCGTCCAACGGAAGCTGAACCAGCCATTGCGAATGACCAGGCATTTCTTCCCGGTAGCAAATTGCCGTGCAATCGCTTCCATGCCGAATGTGCCGCTGCCGGGCACGACAATGGCTGATTTCGCCGCATAAACGCGCTTGAGAATGGCCGAGATATCGGTCATCACACGCTGGAATTTCTTCGACATGTGATTGAGCGAGCGATCGGTGTACACCACCGAGTATTCCAATAACCCGTCAGGGTCGACATCAGGTAACAAGCCAGGCACGTTCAGCTCCGGTAGAAGGGTGCAATCAAGGTCGGCTAGATTAACATGCCGCCGGGCCTGCCTCCGCCGACAGTTTGTCAATTGTCGTTCATCAAATCCGAACTTGTGATTACCTTATCAGGATTTGTTCGTTCAATTGCAGCGCCGCTTTGATTAAGGTGTCGGCTCACGACTCTTACCGCTCGGGGGGCTCCCATGAAATCATCGCTTTTTCTCCGCTCATTGCTCGCTACCCTGCTGCTTGCCGGCAGCCAACTGTCAGCCCACGCCGAAACGCTGAAGGTCGGCTATCTGCCGGTCACCGGCCACGGCAAGTTCTTTGTCGCCAAGGAGCAGGGCATTTTTGCCACGGAAGGCCTGGATGTCGAACTGATCGAGTTCCAGAACTCGGCGGACGGCATCAATGCCGTCGTCGCCGGCAAACTGGATATCGGCGCTTTTGGCACCACGGCGCCGCTGGTGCATATCGCCAAGGGCACCAATCTCAAGATCATCGGCGGCATCATGGGCGAAGATGCCGCTATCATCACAACGGCGACCAATGCCGGACAAGTGAAGAACGTCGCCGATCTCAAGGGCAAGAAGATCGCCACGGTGCGCCTCGCCAGTGGCGATGCCGTGCTGCGTGGCGCCTTGACGCGGGCCGGCATTGACTGGAAGAGCGACACGCAAATTTTCGAGTTGAAGAATCCGCCGGCCGTCATCGAAGCGGTCAAGTCGGGCCAGGTCGATGCCGGTGTGGTCTGGGGCCCGCACGATCTGCGCGCCGAGGAGCAAGGCCTGAAAATCGTCATCCGCTCGCACGATCTGCAGCCGGGCCATCCCTGCTGCCGGCTGGTGGTGACCGAGGCGAAGTACAAGGACACCGCCACCTGGGAGAAATTTGTCCGGGCCATCCTGCGCGCGGAAAAGTTCACAAGTGAGAACAAGACCGAAACCATCGATGCCATCAGCAAGTACGTCAAGCTCGACAAGGGCCTGCTGTGGCGCGGCTATTACCAGCCCTACCTGGACCAGTCGTCCGATCCTAATGCCAAGGGCGTGAAGGCCTTCTGGGAGACCATGCAACAGAGCGGCTTCATCGAGACCAAGGCTGACATCGCCGGCAACATCGACGTCAAGCTGTACGAGAAGGTACTGAACAAGCTTGCCGCCGATGAGCCCAAAGAAGCCTTCTGGAAGAGGTTGCAACAGGAATTCAAGAAGAAGGACGCTTGATTTGTGACTGCCATCTTGAGTTCGCTGTCGCTGCGCGACGTCAGTTTCTCTTATGGCGGAACGTCGATTCTCGATCGTATTACCCTGGATATTCCGCAGGGTCAGTTCGTCACGCTGCTCGGTGCCAGCGGCTCCGGCAAGTCTACGCTGCTGCGTCTGCTCGCCGGCCTCGCCGAGCCGCGTGAGGGCGAGTTACGCTGGCAGAACCAACCGATCAAAGGGCCGGGGCTCGATCGCGGCGTGGTCTTTCAGGACTACTCGCTGTTCCCCTGGATGAGCCTGATCGACAACGTTGCGCTGGCCGTGGCCAAGGCCAAACCAGCCAGTTCGCGGGTGCAGCGGCGCGACGAGGCCATCGATTATCTGCGCAAGGTCGGCCTCGACGCTGCCTTGGCCAAGTATCCGTTCGAACTGTCGGGCGGCATGCAGCAGCGGGCTGCCATCGCCCGCGCCCTGGCACTGGGCTCGCCACTATTGCTGATGGACGAACCCTTCGGCGCACTCGATCCGGTCAACCGCGCCCGCTTGCAGGATCTGGTGCTCGATATCTGGGAAACAGCGCTGCCGAAAAAGACCATTGTCTTCGTTACCCACGATGTCGACGAAGCCCTTTATCTTGGCGATCGCGTGGTGATTCTCGGCGCCTCGCCGGCACGCGTGATCGCCGACTTGCCGGTCGGCTTTGTGCGACGCCGCGATCGCCAAAGCCTTTACCACAGCGCAGATTTTCACGCGCTGCGCGAGCAGATTGCCGAAGCGCTCAACGCCGACACGCTGCAACTGCTCAAAGCCGCTTGAAAGACAATGTGACTTCAGTTACCACTTCTCTGGAACCGCTTGCTGCGGACTCCACCATCCCACCCGCGCCGCGCCTGGGCAAAACCCTAGTCGCCATCTGGCAATGGCGCGATGCGGCGCTGGTCTGGATCGTCCTCTTCGCTGCCTGGTATTCCACCAGCCACTTTGTCGTCACCAGCGCAAACCCGTTATTGCCGACGCCGGAAAAAGTGGCCGAAGCCCTGCTCGCTTCGCTGCCGGAATTGTGGAAGGGAACGCTCTCGTCATTCACCATCCTGGTGCCCGGATTTTTGGCGGCAACATTGCTCGGCATCGCCAGCGGATTGGTGGTCGGCACCTCGCCACGGCTGCAGCGCGCCTTCTTTCCCTTCGCGCGAGTGGCGGCGCCAATTCCGCCGACCGTTTATGTGCCGTATGCCATTGCCGTATTGCCGACCTTCCATCTCTCGGCAATGTTCGTCGTCTTCATCGGCGCCTTCTGGCCGGTGTTCCAGAATGCCGCCGCCGGTGCCCACGCGCTCGAGGCGCGCCACCGCGACGCCGCGCGCATCCTAGGCCTGAGCGGTCTCGAATACCACTGGCGGGTGGTCTTTCCGGCGGCACTGCCGCATATTTTCTCGGGGATGGCGGTCGGCCTCGCCTTCTCCTTCATCCTGCTCACCGTCGCAGAACTGTTCGGCGCCAATGCCGGCCTCGGCCGCTTCGTCCAGTATTACGCCGACTTCGCCGATTACCCGCGGATGGTGGCCGGAATTCTCTACACCGGCCTGGTAACTTTTCTCGCCATGACGCTGCTCGACCGCATCCGTCGCCGCGCGTTGTTCTGGCTACGCTGATGGGCTGTTTCCGGCTGTTGTCCGCCATCGCGGTCTGCATGATTTTGCTCGCCTCAGCCAACGCACAGGCGGCGCTATTCGCCAAAGCAAGCACTGACCTTGCTGCCGAGATCGTTTCTGCGCGCAACTCGTCGCGTTCTCTCGCGGTCATGCTGGTGCTCAAGGATTGCCCGCCCTGCCTGGCCATGAAGCGCACGACGCTCAAGGATCCACGGGCGCAAGCCGATTTCGGTCAGCGCTTCCGGACGGTCACGGTCAGTCTCGATGCACCGGGAACGCTGATCGGGCCGAACGGTGAAACCACCTCCGCCACCGATTGGGCGCAAAAGCTTGGTGCTGCCGCCGCACCGAGCTTTGTCTTCTTCGACCGCGACGGTCAATTCACCTATCGCCATGTCGGCGCGCTCGGCAATGGCGAAGCGCTCAATCTGCTTGGCCGCTTCGTCGAAAGCGGCGGCTTCGACCAGGAGCCGTTCAGCGAATACCTGCGCCGCCACAGCCATGCCCCGCAACTCGCCGCAGTCGATGCCGGCGCACGGCTCGACCGCGCCACCGCTGATGTCACGTCCCGACTTAATCAAAAGATCCCCACCTCCCAGTTCGAGGAGGCCGAGGGCGCCATCGAGGACCTCGATCTCTTCCTGCCCGGCGCCGTCTCG
>CAISUK010000313.1 GCA_903888645.1 uncultured Pseudomonadota bacterium
CCTGCTCGGCGCCGTCGGGCCGCGACGCCTGCCGCGGCTGGTGGGCCATGCGCTGCAGGCCCAGAGCTCCACCGCTGCGCTCGGCGCGGGCACGCCGTGATGCCTTGTGAAGCTGTTCCCGCCTGACCTCAACCCGCCGATCCACCGCAGCCGCCGCACGCCATGACCCACACGCCCAAGACCGCACTCATCACCGGCATCACCGGCCAGGACGGCGCCTACCTTGCCGCCTTCCTTCTAAAGAAGGGCTACATCGTGCACGGCATCAAGCGCCGTTCCTCGCTCTTCAATACCGACCGCATCGACCATCTCTATCAGGATCCGCACGTCACCAGCCGCAACTTCATCCTGCATTACGGCGACATGACCGATTCATCGAGCCTGATCCGCATCATCCAGCAAGTGCAGCCGGACGAAATCTATAACCTCGCCGCCCAGTCGCATGTTGCAGTCAGCTTCGAAGAACCCGAGTACACCGCCAACTCCGATGCCCTCGGCGTGCTGCGATTATTGGAAGCCATCCGCATCCTCGGCCTGGAAAAGAAAACCCGCTTCTACCAGGCCAGCACCAGCGAACTCTACGGCCTGGTCCAGGAAACCCCGCAGAAGGAAACCACGCCTTTCTATCCGCGCAGCCCCTATGCCGTTGCCAAACTCTACGGCTACTGGATCGTGGTGAACTACCGCGAAGCCTATGGCATCTACGCCTGCAACGGCATCCTCTTCAATCATGAAAGCCCGGTGCGCGGCGAAACCTTCGTCACCCGCAAGATCACCCGCGCCCTGGCCCGCATCAAGCTCGGCCTGCAGGATTGCCTGTATCTGGGCAACATGGATTCAAAACGCGACTGGGGCCACGCCAAGGATTACGTCGAAATGCAGTGGCTGATGCTGCAACAAGAAAAACCCGAAGATTTTGTCATTGCCACCGGCGTGCAATACAGCGTGCGCGATTTTGTCGATGCTGCCGCCAAGGAAATCGGCATTGCCGTTACATGGCAAGGCCATGGTGTCGACGAGACCGGCACCGATCAAAACGGCAAGACCATCGTCAAGGTCGACCCGCGTTACTTCCGCCCCACCGAAGTCGAAACCCTGCTCGGCGATGCCAGCAAGGCAAGAGAAAAACTCGGCTGGACCCCGCAGACCAGTTTTGCCGAACTGGTTGCCGA
The DNA here is from genome assembly GCA_903888645.1 of uncultured Pseudomonadota bacterium. Taxonomy (GTDB): domain Bacteria; phylum Pseudomonadota; class Gammaproteobacteria; order Burkholderiales; family Rhodocyclaceae; genus CAISUK01. The sequence continues at coordinate 1,173 of CAISUK010000313.1, forward strand.
AATGGTCCGCGAAGACCTCAAGAGCGCCGAGCGCGACGAGCTAGTCAAGAAACACGGCTACGCCGCCTACGATTACAACGAGTGACCAACGATTGAGCCTTGCAGCAAACGCCAAGATCTACGTCGCCGGCCACCGCGGCATGGTCGGCTCGGCCATCGTCCGCAGGTTGACCACCCCCTTGACGGCCCCCTCACCCCAGCCCTCTCCCCGTCGGGGCGCTTATCTTCACCCCGAATCGAGTCGCCGGGACACACGGGGTTGTGTCGCAACGGGGCGTTGAACACATTCGTCATGCTGGTGATGTCAGCTACGCGAGGGGTCGCCTCTCGCAAGTGTGGAGATTTCTTTCGGTGGAATCGTATTTTTCATGGTGACCATCAGCGTTTTCCACTCAGCGTCTTCGAAGAAGATCGTGCAAGGCTAACGAACCGGGGTAGGGTCTGGCCTTTGCAAGACCATTTTGCTTTCGCGTTTTAGTAGGCGCTTTCTTGGCTACGTTAGCCGCAGGAGCTACAAGTTTTCCGTTGATTACAAATGCCATCGCTACAACTCCTCTACATGCGAGGCGCAATAGCGCATCGCCGGTTTATAAAAACCCCGGCGTGGGTGTATTAGGTGAATTACCGCGTGCCGGAGTGCTTTAGCGCCCATTGCGGGCTAACCGTTGACGCCTTGCGGCATCGCGCACTCCTTGCTACGGGTAGATACAGAATAATCTCGGATGGCACTGGAGTCAACATTGACGCAACAAAAACATCACGCCACTGTTTTGAGTGTAATTACTTTAGCACCGCTTTTAAGGCCATCAAGATAGTCAGCCCAAAGCTGCATCATTTCTTTTCGGGCTTGGAGAAATTTTGTCCGGTTATATGCCGAACCTAGGGCGTCTGGTACTTTGTGAGCAAGTTGATGTTCAATCACTTCTGGCTTTATTCCATGAACTTCATGAAGGATCGTTCTTGCCATCGCCCGAAAGCCATGCCCCGTGATTTCGGTGCGGGTGTCATAGCCCATTCGACGCAACGCGGCATTAACTGCTGCCTCGCTCATCGCACGGCCATTGCTGCGAGCGCTGGGAAAAACGAATACACCGGTTCCTGTCAACTCATGAAGTTCGCGCAAGATGGTCACCGCCTGATCAGAGAGCGGCACTAGATGAGTCTCGGCTCTTCGGTTTTCTTGACCTTACTGACGAGAAATTTCCACTCGGACTTGTCCAAGTCGAAGTCGCCCCATCTAGCCTGTCTCAACTCTCCGGGGCGCACGAAGAGGAACGGGGATAGCCTCAAAGCGCACTTTACGATGAACGTCCCATTGAATCCGTCTATTGCTCTCAGCAGTTCGCCCACCTTGGCCGGATCGGTGATCGAAGCGAAATTGCCGCCGATTGCACTTGGCAGTGCGTCACGCAGATCAGGAATGGGGTTGTATTGGGCGCGACTAGTCTGGATGGCATAGCGAAATACACCACCGCAATTCTGCTGCGCCCTCTTCGCGGTGTCCTTGGCCCCACGGTCACTTATTCGCCTAAGAGTCGCTAACAACTCGGCTGGTTTGATTTCCGCGATTGGTCTCTGGCCTAGCCAAGGAAAAAGGTCATTTTCTAGTCGGGCCATGATCTTCTTGGAGTGAGACTCAACCCATTCCGGTTTCATCTTGGCGAACCACTCCCTCGCCACTACCTCAAAGCTGTTTGCTGCTAATGCGACCTTGGCAGCCTTTTGCACCTTGCGGTTTTCGCTTGGGTCGCTGCCATCAGCTTGCAGTCGTCTTGCTTCGTCCCGCTTTTCCCTAGCCTTAGCGAGTGAAACGTCGGGATATGCGCCAAACGACAACAATTTTTCCTTGCCGTCATAGCGATATTTCCAGCGCCACAGCTTCCCGCCACCGGGGCTTACAAGTAAGTGAAGCCCCTTTGCGTCGGTAACTTTGTACGGCTTGTCCGTCGGCTTGAAATTGCGTACTTCCGTGTCGGTGAGTGGCATCTGGGGGTATCCATTCCATTGGGATTGGCTATACCCCCAAGAATACCCCCACGAAACTCCGGTTGGCAATAGATTGTTTCGGATTACTATGGACGTAAAAAAGGCCAGAAGCCTTGTATTTACTAGGTTTTCTGGCCATTACCGGATGGTTCCGGATAGTGAAATGGTGGTGCGTAGTTTACAACCGAACTACGTGCTATTGGGGCCAATGAGCACTGGCGCGGGTTGCTGCGGCGAGCCCTCGATCACCCGCGCTACGTCGCCGTGGCACTCGGCACATTTGCCCTCCAGCAGCAAGTTGCCGCCCTTTATGGTCCCGGTGAAATTGGTGATCCTCACTTCGTGTCGGCATTGCTCGCACCAGACGTTGGCCAGCAGGCGCTGGCGGATATAGGGCGTGGGTGGACTCCCGGCGCTGGCGGGCGGGACGGGTGAAGTTGGGAAGTGACTCAATGGTCATGAGCTTATTCCTCGAACTTATCCCCGCGAAGTTCTGTACTGACGCGTTGTATCAAGAAAATCCTATTCGGTAGAGGCATGAGGTCAGCTGCGAATGGAAATTGTCACGCATGAAATATTGCTTTTCAGGCTTGAATTCCGGTTGAGGCCAATGCAATTGATGCCAGAATATTTGGCGTAACCGTATTTCATGTTCGCCCGATTCAAGCTTCATGGCCTTCTCAAGATCATTGACGCGGTCAGAGAAAGTTTTTGACTCTTTGAACTGGCCGGTCTTCATGTCCGTATACCCCCTTTGCTTTTCGGGTAGTCCTTGCCAGATCTCCGTGATTTCTTTGTAGGTTGCCTCGTAGTCCAGTTTGATTTGTAGCATATCAAGTTCGACTCTCCCGCCAATCAATGTCATCAGCGGACTATCGAACGCATTCTGCTGGCTACTTTTCATCTCGAAACAGGCATGCAGCGCGATCAGGAAAAGAAAGGCAATATCGGCCTCAGTGCACTGCGTAAGAGCCTTTGAGTTATGACTGGTCCAGTTCCTAACATGCACAAGTACTGCTGCAAATGCCTTGCGGGGATTTTCTAGCTTCGGACTTGAGTCTTTGTTTTTGTAATCGACCTTGTCCCAATCCTGGGCGAGTGTTCGGGCGAACAATCGGTAGACATTTTTTCGCTCAAGGTCGGATCGAGTATGTGCTGGCATCAGCAATTGCAGTGTTTCGAGAAGGTTCTCTGCGTCGAAAGATGTCAGTTGTCCTTCTTTGACACCTGGCAACTTGGGCATAATGAATCTGGTTTGCCCATACCTGAGCCGGTCAAGCATTTCGCGGCATGCAAGAATAATCCAGCGCCGGAGCTTTGTATAAGGGTCGCTGAGCACGCTTGCCACCCAGTCGCCAACTCTTGGGTCGGATTTCCTCCATACATCAGGGCGTTCCATGCATGCACGATCGAAACTTACAAGGGTCTCGCCGAGTTGATCGCCATGATCTGAGCAAAACAGGATTCGATCCCGAAGAAAGCCACGGTTGACCACCAGATCAACGTAGAGGTGGTAGCCGGCAGTCAATTTCATCTTGCTGTGGGCTGCATGGTATGAAGCTTCAGCATCGTCAGCATCGGGATCATATTGGTGCCAGCGTGTTAGCAAGCCCTCAACCCAGGGGTAGTCACTCTCGAAGTCCTCCCCGATTAGTTCCAAGTCGATATCCAGAACAATGCCGTCAATATCAGATAACCGTTCATCAATTATCTGGGCAGCTTCAGCAAAATTGGTTGCCAAGATGATTTGCCGCGCTCTAAGAAAATCGCGTAGATCATTCACCTCGGTTGGGATTTCGTTTTTATCAAAACCGAGTGCGCGACCAAGCACATTGTTCGTCGTCGGTTGATACGAATTCTCACCCTCTCCAAAATCCTCGACCCACAATAGTGTGCTCACTTGCAATCTCCTTCGAAGAGGTATCTCGGAAAGTACATGCACATCGTCGAATCGTTCCTCATGACGTCAGCAGACAGACGCCCTCGGAGATTTTCGGCGAGCAACGCGAGAAACTTGTGGCCTCGGCCACTACCTTTGCTCTTCTCGCGCCGTCTCGATTCAAGCGAGCTTGGATTGGCGCAGGTAAATTTAATCCACCCATCATCGTTGTTATCGGGCATCCAAGACACATGTATTGGATCTGCGGCGCCAGGCGTGGAATGCTTTATTGCATTCACAAATACTTCTTGGAATATTACTGACAATAATGATGCCTTCAGACCATACTCCGAGAAATGCGCATGACTCTCTTGAAACCCCCGAACTGAAAGCGGCAAAATGTGCGCTGCCATCCAATCGGACATCATTTCGATATCCGCCGTGGCGAGCAAACGGCCCATGTCATCCTCCCATTTCGACTGTATCTCTTGTTCAAAAGATATCCATGTCTTCTCGCGCATCCAGATAGACAGGGGTAGGTCGCCTGGAGCAGCCCCCTGTCTCTTCGCATACGCAAGGTAGTGGGGTGACATCCGCAGCCGATTCCGGCTGGAGAGTAAAGTCACAAGAGCCTGCTTCAATGAATGGATTAGTACGGACAACGGAGTTCCGTTGCCGGTCATGTCATCCTGGCAATTGTTCGAAATTCTTTCAGGTGAAGTGGATACAGCACTGGCCATGTCCATCAGGCCATTCATCGTTTGCGCAGAATCAATGTAAATACGTTGGTCGTGCTGATGAACGGTATTGAACAGAATGCTGTCAATCGGGCCGCGAAGCTTGTGCGCAAACATGGCCAGCATGCTCTCTATGACCTCCCGGCGGGTTTCCTCTCTAGCACGCTCTATTTTTTCGTCACGCAGCGTGGCGGACATACGCAGCAAGTTATAGGCTCGCTGCGAAATTGAGTCAGCAATTTCGCGTTCGTGATAATCGGGAGGATTAGGGTTGTCTTCGCGACGAAATTCATTCCACAGATGGCTGATTTTCTCAAGTCGCTGCACTGCGTCAGCCACTGCAATTGGGGGCGCAATTCGATCAATCAACGCCAGCTTTGCCCATACATAATTGACGAGTATCGACTGATCGTCATCCAGTAGAGCAGTGAGCAGGTCAAGGGGGATCTCGGTCTGTGCCTGAATTGCCCAGATCAAGCCTTGTGCGATTTCCGGATATAGGGGAACCAAGCCATAGGGCCCCGGGGTGCCGCTAATGCGATTGCGATAGCTACGTAGTTCTTTCCGGTTTTGATGGTAGTGCTGAAAATCGGGATTCTTGGAAACAAGATATTCAATGTCGGCAGGAGTAATGCTGCATTCCGGATCACCCTTGAATTCCGTTTCCTCTGCGAGTTCAAGCAGCAGATCGACTGCCAGCCGGCTGTGTCCAGGCAGTTCAAAACCGAGGCGATACAGAGCGTCTGCATACTTTACAGCCCTCGCGTCCCGTGGATTGCTCGGATGGGATTTCCTGGCCAGATCGAACAATTCCTTTGTGCGGCCGAGATCTTTTTCGCAGCCCTGGCCGCGCATTTCCTTTAGGCCTGCCTGAAGGGCGGCATAGGCGGCATTGGGGGTATTCGCTGCAACTGCGCTATACCAAATATAGGCTTCTGCCCCCCGTGCATCTTGAGGATGCTTGCTAACGTGGTCTGCGAGGCATAGTGCGGCTTGCGCATCTTCCCGCATCAAGCCAAAGGCGACTGTATGTTGAACATGAATGTCATCAGCTTCTTCAATTCGATCCAGATCAAGTGAGATCGAATTGTACTGAGCAAGGTATTGACGGAGACAGGCTAGGCCCTTATTGAAATCGTGGTGTGTGCTGGCTGGGTCCATGTAGAAATCGGTGGCCAGTGGCACAAGCGCAAAAGGACACGGCAAGGCTTCGCCGGCTTGGTAAGCAGCCGAGTGCAGCAGTGTGAATCGCTCTTCTCCAGCCTCTGCAAATCGCATAGCCAATTGATATCGAGCCGACGCCGATGTCGGTGATGCCTGCAGAAGCCAGTTTCTCGCCTCCGTTTTCATATCACCTATCTGTTGCCGCGTAGTCTCATCTTTCTTCCATAACTCGTAGTGAGACACAACAAGGTGTTTCACTTGTGCGAGAAGATTCATCGCCAATCCGAGTTGAGCGTCGGAGTCGCCAGACTGAGCACGGGGTAGGATGTCCTTGTATTCCTCCGTCAATAACACGTAGTCTGGGTCGAACTCTAATTGCTCCCTTAGTTGATCGACTGGCTGATCGGCGAAATCCTCATACCAACGGGCCTTCTCCTCATCTTCCAACACCTTCTGAAATCGTGCCGCGCGTGCTTGCTTACGATATTCCTCACGCAGCTTTGCGTCGTCCAGCAAGAATGGGGCCAGAGCCTTTCTCAGGCCGACTGCCGCTTCGTCGTCAGCCCTTGCCGTAGCCAGCAAGTAGGCGGCTTCGGCATTGCCATGGTCAGCAGCCTCAAGGAGTAGATGTAATGCGTATTTCGGGTCGCGTGGCGTACCGTAGGTGCCATCAAGGTACATCTTGGCGACGAGCGTCGCCTCGGTTGGGTGGCTCTGTGGATCGCATGCATCAAGCTTCAATCGGTCTATAGGAGCAAGACAGGTGACTCGTTCCTCATAGCTCGCCCTTTCGATCTTCTGGGCAATAGCACCAAGACGCTCCCGCCACTGCGACTTTACTTGCTGCAGGACGGAAACACTTTCAGTGTTTTGGCGCCACTCGGAAATCAGTTCAAATAGGTCTGCCGGCACGGTCGGAGGCTTCATGCCGAACATGACCCACTCGACCTCTGTCCTGGTGATCCGACTCCCAGTGACAATTCCTTGCGTATCGCGAATCAGCGCTTGCGCAAAGAAGTCAGCGACTAGGCGATCAACCTCCGGTGCGACCGTCATTCCGTTACCCATCAACTTCATTCCTCATCCCCGTCGGGATAAAACCAGCCCTCATCTTCCGATCGCTGCCAGTTTGCAGCGTACTCTTCGCACTCTTGGACAATTTCCCGCATGACCTCGTCTTGGTAGGTGTCGTATTCGTCCATGTCCGTTCCTCCTGGTGGGTTGATGGGCGAATCCTAGGGCGCGTCCCGGCGCCGGGAAAGGGAGACATGGGGGAGAAATGTTTCATGGCGCATCCGGGAGGTCGAAATTCCCATCAGCCAATTCGCTTTCCAGTTGCTCCACGGTGGGTAGGCTGGTGACCAGCGGTTCTGGCAGGGCGCGCACCAATTGGTACTCGGCAACGCCGATGGGTTTCTCGATGCCGGAGAGCGCATATTCGGCCACCAGCCGGTTCTGGCTCTTGCACAGCAGGAGACCGATAGTGGGCTTGTCGTCAGGGGCCTTGATCTGGGCATCCACCGCTGACAGGTAGAAGTTCAATTGCCCGGCATGTTCGGGCTTGAAGGCCGTGGCCTTGAGTTCCACCACCACGTAGCACTTCAGGCGTGTGTGGTAAAAGAGTAGGTCGATGAAGAATTCGTCGCCTGCCACTTCCAGCCGCTGCTGCTTGCCGACAAAGGCGAAACCGGTGCCCAACTCCAGCAGGAAGCGGGTGATATGCCGTACCAGGGCGTTCTCGATCTCTCGCTCGTGGGCCTCGTCGCCCAGACCTAGGAAATCGAACAGGTATGGGTCTTTCAACGTCTCGTGCGCCAGTTCGGAATGCGGTGCGGGCAGACGGGACTCGAAGTTGGTGATGGCCTGGCCTTGGCGCTCGTGTAGGCGGTTCCTGATCTGTACTTCCAGCGTGGTACGCGACCAGCCATCACGACAAGCCTGTTCGGCATAGCGTAACCGAAGCTCGCGGTCCTTCAGGCGCGTGATTAGCAGCACGTTCTGCCCCCACGGCAATTGTCCAACGGCCTGTTGGACAATTTCTGCCTCGCTCCAGGCTTCGGCGAAGGCGCGCATGTACATCAAATTGGCGCGGGAGAAACCCTTCATCTCAGGAAAAGCCTCGCGCAGATCGCTGGCCAGCCGGTCGATGACCTTGCTGCCCCAGCCCTGGCTAGCCTGCCGGTTCAGGATGTCGCGGCCGATCTGCCAGTAGAGTCGCATCAGTTCGGCATTGGCGGCCAGGACGGCCCGCTGCCGCGCCGCTTGGACGCGTGCCTTGATTTCGGCCAGCCAATCGGTGTATCCGACGGGCAATGCGGGTGGGTTGGAAGCAGTCATGCCAAGACCTCTTGCTTGGGAGAAATAGGGCTCATACCGCCTTCGGCACGACAATCCGGTAGCGGCTGGCAACCGTGCGGACGAACTTCCGCAAGCCGAAGGGCCGGGTCTTGCTGTCCAGCATTTCCTTGATACCCTTCTTCATGGCTTCCTCGCTATAGCCAACGGGATCTTCTCCCATCTCGATGGCAAGGAGTGCCCGAGTCATGTTGCGGTTGAGATCGAGGTGCAGTACGGCCGGCGCGAGCGTGGCCCATGGCGCCAAATCAGCAGCGAGATGAAATTGAAGCTCGCCCTTCTGGCCGGATTCGGTCAGGCGGTAACGAAAGGCGTCCGGCGCGAAGTAGACGCAGTCCGGCGCGATGGCGGCGCGCAAGAAGCCGCCCGATATGCGCTGAATCAGCGACAGGCCGAGGTGCGTCAGCGCCTCCGTCAGCACTTGCGCAGCGTGTTCGGCCTCTGCCGACAGTAGCTTGATCCAGCCACCACCAAGTAGGGCGAGATGTTTTTCCGCCGTCACGCGTAACCCGCGTTCATGAGCCATGATCGTCCAGAGCAGGGCCCATGACTCGGTGGTCAGCGGAATCACCTGTTCCTTTTCGTCGCCCGTCCGACCGATACGGAAGGGTTGGCCGGGGACGGCGGGTAGGTCGATGGCCTGAGCATCGTCGGTCAGGCGATAGGGTGTGCCGCTTGAGTCCGGCGTTGCTTGCAGGAATGCTTCAAAGCCATCGCCCATGTGCTCACGCAGGGCGTCGACGAAAGCCCTCCTGCCGTCAGCGCGGCCGACTGGCGAGAGGATGTCCTCGAGAGTAAACCAGGCCAGTAGGTCCGGCTCTGTGTGCACGCCCTCGAGCACAATAGCTTCGCCTAGGGGTGTGAGTTGAATGTCGTAGAGTACAAACTGATATTCGGTGTAGGCATGCCGGTTTTTCGCACCCTCGACCTTGCGATAGGGGCCGACAATGCAGCGTTGGCGCGCGGTGTAATGCTCGCCAGGAAGGATGCGGAGTTCCTCTTCCAGTTCTCTTTTCAGTGTGTCGGGCAACGCGGCGAGTGCCAAGTCGGAGTGACCATTGTGGAGTTGCCGCAAGGATGCGGCTGTCTGTTGCGCGACAGGGAGGTCGCCGAGCCGGAAACGGCCGCCGGGGATTACATAACCCGCAGCATCGGGGCGGCTCTTGTCTTCGCGATGGCGCAGCAGAAAGTGGCGGCCAAGGCGGACGATGCCCCAGGCAACATGGACGAAGCGGATCGGCTGTACCGTGCCTTCGGGGCCGAACCGCAAGCGCCCATCTTCGAGGGCGCGCAGTAACCGACGCTGTTCCTCAATGCGCTCGGATGACGTGTCACCCTCGCGCCAGAAGTCAGCGGGGCAAAGCGTCTGGTCGGGTGAGGCCAGCGTGCGCAGCAGCGAATGGCCGACCAGTGATGCCGGGAAAGACACGAAGGCCCAGCGGTCGCGCAGGGTGGGTCGACGGTCAAGCAGGCACAGGGCATCGAACAGTCGCCGCACTGTGGCCAGTACGGCTTCCGCTTCCGGACACCCCCCACCCTCCGGTGCCATGTGCGCCAGCAACTCGGCAGTGGTGATTTCTTCGCGCACGTCATCCTCTTCCGCATGGAGCGGAAGCAGTTCAAGCAGACGGGCGAGAAGTTCAGTGTTCATTTTGCATGACTGTACAACAACGTGCACAGCATAACCTCAGCAGGAGCCATGGCGCTTTTTCTCCCCCAATTCTCACTCGACCAGCCTGACCACCGCGCCTACAGTTCGGCCATAACAAATAAGCGGAGGATCTACATGAACATCGGCCTCGCCCACCTGGATTTCGGTCCCATTGTCTACGGCGCCATCATGTTTCTCGGCATTGCCGTGATGTGGTGGAAGCTGACCAGTGGTCGTTGGCTCAGCCTGATCATCGACATAGTTGTTTTCGTGCTGGTGTTCAAACTGCACGGAGGCACCATGGCCGGCGGCTTCGCGGCGATGATTGCCGCCCTACTGGCGGGGATGTTCCTGCCACTGATGATCCGCCGGTAGCGCCAGAGAAAATCATGCAATCGATCCGCCACAACCTGCTACCGCTTTGGTTCGAACAGCACATCACGCTGGATCGGCGGGGTGAGCTTGACCTCGGCACAGTGAAGCAGGCCCTGACGCAACGTGGCGTCAATTCCCGTGGTTGGCGGTTGTATCTTGATTACGGCGACGCGTTGTTCGAGCAACTTGGACACCCCTGGGTTGATGAGGACTGGCTCTATTCAAGTGGACACAACGCCGTCGCGTTTCTCTGCCTGCTACAGTCCTGCGAGATGGATGTCCTCCCGCCACCAGAGTTCGTGCGCTCAATGTCGCAGTGGGGGATTCACAAGGACCGGCTGTCCCTGGTGCCCGCGGGCTTTTTCCGGGCAGCCTGGAAAGCCTGTGTCGCTGCCGACTATCAACGGCTTCCCATCAAGGAGTTCATCGCGGATCAATTGCTGCCGCTGTCCCGGTGGTTCTTCTCGACGGGTCTGTACCGGGATGCCGAGACCAGCCTGCTCAAGGCGGGCTGGACCGCACTCGAACGGCGTTACCGCGAATCTCCCCTCAGGCGCCGCCCGGCGAACAAGGGAGAGTGGCCCGTTCCGGTATGGGCCGTTGAATTTGATGGCTTCAGGTTTACTGCGTTGGCGACTTCGGCTGATCTCAAGACTGAAGGAGTGGCAATGCGGCATTGCATTGGTGGATATGACGATTTGTGTCGGGAATCTTCCCTGCGAGCCTATTCCGTAATCCACAAGAAGAGTGGTGGGCGCCTGGCCACATTGACCGTGGCTTACTCAAGCCAGTTCAACACATGGGTGCTCGACCAGATCAAGGGGCCGGGCAACGCCGAGGTGGATGAACGCATCGTGCGCGCAACGACAGCCTTGCTGCAAAGCTTGGATGAGGCTACCGCAGAGGATGCGGCCTTCCGCCAATTACTCCGTAAGCTCAATGGTTCCTCGCACAGTGCCATCGAAATGGATTTTGATGATGATGTCTGTTGCCCGTTCTAGAAAGGTAGCAATGAAGCCGCTGTACATATCCCATTCAGCGCACCAACGCGGCCGCCGCTTATACGACGAGTTGACCTTCGCTCTCTCCCGCCTGGAGCGAGATGCACTGGCCGGCTGGGGGCGGCGATCCGGCGCTCGACTGCTTCTTCTGACGGGCCGTCGTGTCGGCGGCCTGGCCAAATTGGCCAGTTTGCTTGCCCGCGCCGGCGGCAGCGAGTTATTCGGCCTGCTCTCGGCAGTACGTCAGCGCCGATTTTCTGGCCACGTCAGCGATCGCACCGCTGCGGCCATTGACGGCACACTGGCCATTGGGCGAGAGGGAACGCAGGTAGTGACCGGCGTGGTCCGTGCCCTCTTGCGAAACCCGAAGGCAAATGCCCCGGCTGTCCTGGGCTCCTTGCTTGGTTTTGGCGCCGGCTCGGGCGGGCTGGACGGCAACGGTGGTTTGCCCGACCTTGATCTCCTGTCCGGCATCGGTGCCCATCGCTCGCCGCTGACCCATACCATCATTGCCGGCATCGTCGTCGAGGGCCTGCTGCTGGCGCTGGCCGACCTTGCCGCCGAGGTACATGACCGTCTGCCGGCAGGCCACGATCCACTGTGGGACAGCCTGGCGAAGATTGGCCGTCCGCTGACGGAGAGTCTTGCCATCGGCACCAGCGCTGGCCTGGCCTACCATCTGTTGGTCGATTCCTTTGTCCAGCCCGGCGCTTACCACGGCCTACCATTCGAGATGCCGATGGAAGCGCACCAAGCCGGACAGGCGATCAATGGTGCAGCTGAGGGAGCAGACGCAGTTGCCCGGGCGAAACGGCATCGGCCGGCGGAGATTGTTCAAGACGGCCTACCGACGAGATCGGCGGGGCGAAAGACCGTCGATGCGTTTGCGGGCTTGGCATCGCGGCTGACCGCGAAATTTGGCAGAGCATCATGAGGCACACCGTGATCTGCCTGAAAAAGGTTTTATCGCCATGATGATATTCAAGTACTACTGTTCTTCTTGCCGAGCTGAAGGCAATGCCGCATATGCCAGCACTCGATTTGAGTATGTACTACCCGATGGGCGTTTAGCGGATGCACCAACCGAAATTGGCTGGTGTCACGATTGCCGTGGCTTGCGTCCGATCGAAACGCTTGAACGCGATTACTGGGTCCAGGCGATTCAGATGGTAGGGCAGCAACTGACATCCATCAAAATCACACATAGGTTGCTGCGGAAATCGTTGGTGACCTTTGAGTACGACTGGGGCGACGAAAAGCTCTACACGATGCCACTCGATCCCGACGTTCTTATTCGGTGGCAAGACGAACTCAATCGAGCCTTGAATGGGTTTGATTTTCTATCGCTTCGCACTCGCCCACCCCACTGCATCGGATGTGGGGGCACAAACTTCGAGCGGTCTGGCCTTAGACATCTTGGTTGTGACGGAACATTCGAGGGGGAGTATGCGGGCCACATTCTTATCCGTGGTGGGCCGCGTGCTTACCAGCTCAACGTCGAAGGAGAGGAGCTATAACGATGGCATCCATCAACAAGGTAATTCTGATCGGCCATATGGGTGCCGATCCAGAGCAACGAGCGTTCCCCAATGGTGATGCCGTATGCAACCTGCGGCTGGCCACCAGCGAGAAGTGGAAGGACAAAGCAACGGGTGATACGAAAGAGGAAACCGAATGGCACCGTGTAGTGCTCTACCGGAGGCTAGCTGAGATTGCTGGGCAATACCTGCGCAAGGGTTCTCAAGTCTACATCGAGGGGCGCATTCGCACCCGAAAGTGGCAGGATCGGGATGGCCAGGATCGCTACACAAGTGAGATCGAGGCCAGCGAAATGAAGATGCTCGGTAGCGCTGCAACAATTACCTCAAGCATATCCCACCGAGCCCCTGCACCTACTTATGCGCCGGCGGCGTCTGACACTCCCTTTGATTCCGGCGACGTACCGTTTTGATCGCCGGGATTCCAAAAATAATAACCGGGGCTTAACACAATGAGCATGCACGACACTGCAACAATCACCTGTCCTCAATGCGGACAGGTTGGGGATATGGGCATCTGGCCGACCTTGAACGTCTCCCTCGATCCCGAGATGAAAGACAGGCTGCTCGACCAATCCATCTTTCGTCACGCCTGCGAGCGCTGCCAGCACGTTGCCCATGTGTTCTTCCGGATGCTGTACCACGACATGGACACCCACACCATGGTCTGGCTGGTGGAGCCAGGTGCCGATACCGACGAGATTCAGCACGTTCTGTCCTCATTACCATTTGGCGCTCAGAATTACCGTCTGCGTATCGTTCGCTCGATCAACGAACTAGTCGAAATGGTGCTGATGATCGACGCCGGCCTGTGCGACTTGAGCATCCAGGTAGTCAAGTTCGGCATCATGAGCAACGAGGATGCCCCGGAGGGACCGTGGTACTTCAACGGGATCGATAGCAGTCAGGGACAACGGATGATGGGGTTCTCATCGCCTTCGGCCGGCGTCTCATGCCAAATCCCCCTCGACCAGGACTTCGACGAACTCGCTGCCACTTTCGCACGCTTTGACCGTTCCGAATCATGGATCGAAGCGACCCCGGAATACGTCCTGAAGTTGCTCGAAGAATCCATGGAGGCCAGGCACTGATGGCCATCTTGAAGACCTTACATGGTGACTGACGCAATGTTCGTGGCCATTATCGGTGACCTCGTTGGTTCCTAGTACGAGTGCGAAATAGCTTGGCTTCCTGATCGAACAGAGCGTTCATGGTGGCGTCGTCAATCACCACTAGCATCATTACCATGAACGTCAAACTCACCGAAACCCAAACCACCATCCTCAAGGCCGCCGCTGGCCGCCCCGACGGCAACATCGAACCCCTGCCGACCAATCTTCGCGGCGGCGCCCGCGCCAAGGTCATCGAGGGCCTGCTCGGCCGAGGTCTCATCGCTGATACCGATGGCCACTACCTGCTCACCGATGCCGGCTACGCTGCCGTCGGCAAACATCGCCCCGTCCCAAAGGGGGGCCAGAAAACGGACATCCCCGATGCCCTCCAGAAATTGGAGGCCACATCGCGCACCATCCGCCCCGGCACCAAGCTGGCCGCGATCATCGACGCGATGCGCAATCCCGACGGCGCGACCATTGCCCAGATGATGGCCGGCACCGGCTGGCAAGCCCACACCGTTCGCGGCGCAATCTCCGGCATGATCAAGAAGAAGCTCGGCTTTCGCGTAATCTCGGAGAAGGGGCTTGGCGGGGAGCGGGTCTACAAGATTGACATCTCGACGCCCAAAGAAAAATGATTGCCATCTCCAGGATGTGAATTCAATTCACACCCCGACGAAATATGTTGCACATAGCCCAGGCGCCATCGCCAAGGAACTGGCGGATGCCGACCAATGAGTATTGGTTCAATCTAGGGTCATTCTGAATGACTGGAAGCGAACTCCGATCCTTCAAGGGTGCACGCGCAATCTGCGTCTTCATCGCTCTGTAGTAGCTGACCCGTTGAGCAGCAAACCCGGCAAACATGATCGGATCAGTATGGTGCTGATCATTCTTGGCCAAGCATGGACACCCTGGGTAAACTGGCAGGTAATGAATCCACAGTTGCTCACCCTTGCCGGCGATACCCCCCTGGACGACCTGGTGGGCCTGCCGAATGGCATCGAAATCGCCTACAGCGTTATTGAAGACTTGGCGCACTTCTCTTTCGATCAGCAACGGCAGATTTTGCAGATCATTGCGGAAATGATCGAAGTCGAGCAAACACTCCCACGCTCCCATCCCGGACTGAGTAATGAGGATTTCCGCACTGCCCGAGATGCCTACCGAGATTTTGAGTGGCTTTGCGATGCCCTCAAGTTTCAGCCGTTGCCCAGATTGTTTGATGGCACTGAAGTCAGCCCGCAGGATCTTTATAACGTGTTGGCGCTATACAAGGTCGGCGAAGTCATCGCAGCCACCCGGGGTAGCGACTACCACCAGTTTCCCAATAGCGTGGTCGAGAACTTGATCGAATCAACCAAGGCCATGATCAAAGCCATGGTTTCGACACAGGCCATGGAACAGAAGTCTGCGAGACGCAAGGCAAAGGGGATCGAGCAAACAAAGGAAGAGATCATTGCCCAAGCCCGCTCAGAAGCGGCACAGGCTGCGGCAAACGTCCGGCATAAAGCTGGCCGGATCGCCAAGGAGAAAGCCATTCGGCTGTATTTCGAAGGCACATTCCCGAGCGTCGACTACGCTTCGATGGTGATCGCCGATCAAGTCTTCAAAGCACCGCGCACTGTGGCCAACTGGATTTCTGAAGCAAAGAAGAAGCGCGACCAGTCATAACCATCCGATTGAGGGTGGTAACCCGATGGTAACCGTCTACCCGCTGCGCGCATGACGTACATGCTGCGCGGTAACGACATGGATTCACCGGCCGGTGATGTATTTAATGCAGAGCATCCAAACACAGCCACGGATGCTCGCCATGAAACTGACCCGCCCGATCCTGCCGGAAACCGGCTTCGTTCGACTCCCCCAGATCCTCGCCATCATCCCCATCAGCCGCTCGGCATGGTGGGCAGGAATCCGCGAAGGTAAATTCCCCAAAGGCATCAAACTCGGCAGCAAGACCACGGTCTGGCGTGCCGACGACATCCGCACCCTGATCAACATCGGTCGCTGAGGCAGACGCGCGGTGGATGCCACGCAAGTCCTGGCGCCCGATGCCAGCCAGATCCCGGCCGAACTCATCCAGTTCGACCAGTGGGTGGTCTGGCGCCTGCAAAGCCGGGGTGGCAAGCCGACCAAGGTGCCCTATGGTCCTTGTACCGGCCGCCGCGCCTCCGTGACCGAGCCCAATACCTGGGCCAGCTTTGATGAAGCGGTCGGCGCCTACCAAGAATCGGAGGGCCAGTTCAGCGGCATCGGTTTCGTTTTATCCGGTAGCGATGGCATCGGCGGTGTCGATATGGATCACGTGCGTGATCCCGACACCGGCAATCTGCACCCCGAAGCGCAGGCCCTGATCGACCGCTTCGGCAGCTACACCGAAGTCTCCCCCTCCGGCACCGGCATCCGCATCTTCGGCCATGCACCCAACCTGCCCAAGGGGCGGTCAGGCATCTATCGCGGTATCAAGGTCGAGTGTTACAGCGCCGGTCGCTATCTCACCGTCACAGGGCAACGCCTCAATGGCCATGTCAGTCTGAGTCCGATTGGCGACACCCTGATCGAAGTCGCCCAGGCCCTTGGCGGAACCACCTCACCCACACGAGACAAGTCAGGCACATCGCCCCGCCCGGCCTTCGGTGCCGAGAAGTATGCCGAACTGATCCGCCGCATCCTCTCCGGGGATGTCTATCACGACTCCCTGCGCGATTTGGCAGCAGCCATGGCAGCACAGGGCATGAACCAGCCGGCGATCATTTCCCATCTGCGCGCCTTGATGGAACAGGCGATCGCCACTCATGACGGCCGCTGGCAAGCACGGGCGATGGAAATCCCGGCTCTGGTCGCTTCCGCCATCGAGAAGTTCGCCCCGGATGAGGCGGCCACGCTGACACGCGCAGAACTGGCCGGGATGATCGCACGCACCCAATCCTTCGACGAACTGACCGGGCCGATTGCCGCACTGGTCACTATCGCGCGCTTGCGCGAAACCGAAAAGACGATGTTGCGCAAGATGATCGCCAAGAAGACGGGCACACGCATCAAGGATCTGGAAGCTGATGCCAAAGCCTACAAGGAAATCCAGGCCGACAAAGACATGCTGCATCTCGAGGCCGCCCGCCAAACCATCCGCAGTTTCGGCGAAGGCAACCTACTGTATGCCCAAGGATGGTTCTGGCGCTGGGACAGTTCCGGCATCTGGCACAAGCTGGCCGAGAAGGAATCGGTCAAGCGCCACATCCACCGTGTCGCTCAATCCGATGAACTGACCGACGCCATCGTCAATTCCATCTACGGCCTGTGCAAGACCGAGGCCTTCGAACCCGAGGTCCGCTTCGACCAGAGCACCGAAGACGTCATCAATTGCTTGAGTGGCGAACTGGTTCTGCGCGAAGGTCGCTGGCAGCTGACACCCCACGACCGGGAGCACTACCGCATCACTCAAATTCCGGTGGTGTATCAGCCGGAAGCCCGGGCGCCACGGTTCGAGCAATTCATCAACGAGGTCTTTGCAGGCGACCCGGACGCCAATGACAAGTGTCGACTGGTCTGCGAACTGCTCGGCTACACATTGCTATCGACCTGCCGCTTTGAACGTTTCGTCATCCTGATCGGCAAGGGTTCGAACGGCAAGAGCGTCCTGCTGCGGGTACTCAAGGAACTGGTCGGCACAACCAACTGCGCCGCCGTCCAGCCGGCCGAGTTCGACAACCGCTTCCAACGGGCGCATCTGCACGGCAAGCTGGCCAATATCGTCAGCGAAGTCGAACAAGGCGCCATGATTCCTGATGCTGCCTTGAAGGCGATCGTCAG
>CAISUK010000314.1 GCA_903888645.1 uncultured Pseudomonadota bacterium
CGATCTTGATCAGTGACTTGAGCAGTTCCTCGTCGGCGCGGCCGAGATGGCGCACGGCGACTTTGCCGTGACTTTCCAACTCGCCGGTCTCGGACTGCGCCACTTCCTCGGGTACCGGCTCGAGGGCGACCATGGACAGATTGCAGCGCTTCTCGAAGGACTTGTCCTCGTCGAGCACGTAGGCAACGCCGCCGCTCATGCCGGCGGCAAAGTTCCGTCCGGTCTGGCCGAGTACGACGACCGTACCACCCGTCATATATTCGCAGCCGTGATCGCCGGTCCCTTCGACGACCGCGGTGGCACCCGAGTTACGCACACAGAAACGCTCGCCGGCGACGCCACGGAAGAACACTTCACCGGCGATGGCGCCGTAAAGCACCGTATTGCCGACGATGATGTTCTCTTCCGGCTTGCCGCGAAACTCCTTGGGTGGTTTGACAATGATGCGGCCACCAGAGAGGCCCTTGCCAACGTAATCGTTGCCTTCACCAGTGAGCTCGAGCGTAATGCCTTTGGCAAGGAAAGCGCCGAAGCTCTGGCCAGCGGTGCCTTTGAGCTTCAAGGTAATGGTGCCGTCGGGCAAGCCAGCATGGCCGTAGCGCTTCGCCACTTCATGGGAGAGGATGGTGCCGCACGTGCGGTTGGCATTCCTGATGGCGGCCTCGATAACCACCTTCTTGCCGCTGTCGAGCGCTGACTTGGCCTTCTTGACGAAGCTATGATCGAGTGCCGCGGCTATGCCGTGGTCCTGCGTCTCGCAATGCGAACGTGCAACATCGGCGGGCATTGGTGGCATGTGGAAAATCTTTGAAAAATCGAGACCCTTGGCCTTCCAGTGTTCGATGCCCTGGCGGACGTCGAGCAGGTCGGTGCGGCCAATCAGATCGGTGAATTTGCGGATGCCGATCTTCGCCATGTATTCACGAATTTCTTCTGCAACGAAGAAGAAATAATTGACGACATGCTCCGGCTGCCCGGTGAAACGGGCACGCAATACCGGGTCCTGAGTCGCGACACCGACCGGACAGGTGTTGAGGTGGCATTTGCGCATCATGATGCAGCCCTGTACAACCAGCGGCGCTGTCGCAAAACCAAACTCGTCGGCGCCCAGCAGCGCGCCGATCAGTACATCGCGACCGGTCTTCATCTGGCCATCCGCTTGAACGACAATGCGGCCGCGGAGGCGGTTCAGCACCAGGGTTTGCTGGGTTTCGGCCAGACCCAGTTCCCAAGGCGTGCCGGCATGCTTGACCGAGGACAGCGGGCTGGCGCCGGTGCCACCATCGTGGCCGGCGATCACGACGTGATCTGCCTTGGCCTTGGAGACGCCGGCGGCGACCGTGCCGACACCCACTTCAGAAACCAGCTTGACCGAAATGGAAGCGTCCGGGTTGCCGTTCTTGAGGTCGTGGATCAATTGCGCCAGATCTTCGATCGAATAGATGTCATGGTGCGGCGGTGGCGAAATCAGGCCGACGCCGGGCACCGAATGACGCAGGAAACCGATGTACTCCGAGACTTTATGGCCCGGCAGTTGACCGCCCTCGCCGGGCTTGGCGCCCTGGGCCATCTTGATCTGGATTTGGTCGGCATTGGCCAAGTACTCGGCGGTCACGCCGAAGCGTCCCGAGGCGACCTGCTTGATCTTTGAGCGGAGCGAATCGCCTTCCTGCAGATTCAGATCGCGGGCGATGCGGCTCTTGCCAATCAAATCGGAAAGCTTCTTGCCCGCGCCAACCGGCTTGAAGCGGGTCGGATCCTCACCGCCTTCGCCGGTGTTCGACTTGCCGCCAATGCGGTTCATGGCGATCGCCAGCGTCGTATGCGCCTCGGTGGAAATCGAACCGAGCGACATGGCGCCCGTGGCGAAGCGCTTTACGATTTCCTTGGCCGGTTCGACCTCCTCAAGCGGCACCGGCGGACCCGCCGGTTTCACTTCGAACAGGCCGCGCAGGGTCATCATGCGCTTGGTCTGGTCGTTGATGATCCTGGCGTACTCCTTGTAGGTTTCGTACTTGCCCGAACGCGTCGCATGCTGCAGCTTGGCGATCGCATCGGGCGTCCAGGCATGCTCTTCGCCGCGAATGCGATAAGCGTATTCGCCGCCGGCATCGAGCGCAGTCGCCAGTACCGGGTTGGCGCCAAAGGCATCGCGGTGGGTACGCACAGCCTCCTCCGCCACTTCGGCCAGACCGATGCCTTCAATCTGCGTCGCGGTGCCACTGAAGTAGCGGGCGACAAATCCGGCATTGAGACCGATGGCTTCGAAAATCTGCGCACCGCAGTAAGACTGGTAAGTCGAAATTCCCATCTTCGACATCACCTTGAGCAGACCTTTATTGACCGCCTTGATGTAGCGCTTCTGCGCCTCTTTGGCAGCGAGGCCACTCGGTAGCTGGTCGGCAATGTCGGCAATGGTGGCGTAGGTCAGCCATGGGCAGACCGCTTCAGCGCCATAGCCGGCGAGCAGGGCGAAGTGATGCACTTCGCGGACCGAGCCGGTATCGACAACGATGCCGGTACTGGTGCGCAAACCTTTCTTGACCAAGTGCTGGTGAATGGCCGATGTGGCCAGCAGGGCCGGCACGGCGACGCGATTGGCGCCGACAGCACGGTCTGAAAGAATCAGCACGTTGAAGCCATCGCCCACCGATTGTTCGGCAGCTTTGGACAGGCGCTCGAGGGCGGCTTCACAACCCGCAGAACCCTCGGAAAGCGGATAAGTGATATTCAGAACCAGCGATTTGAAGCGCCTCGCAGTCAACTTGTCGATTGCATGCAGTTTGGCCAAATCCTCTTCGCTCAGCACTGGCTGCAAGACTTCGAGGCGCGGCGTCAGGTGTTCTTCGTCCTTGCCCAGAAGATTGGGCCGCGGGCCGATGAACGAGGCCAGGGACATGACAATTTCCTCGCGAATCGGGTCGATTGGCGGGTTCGTGACCTGTGCGAAGAGCTGCTTGAAATAATGGTAGAGCGGCTTGTTCTTGTACGAAAGAACCGGCAACGCAGCGTCGTTGCCCATGGAGCCGGTGGCTTCTTCGCCGGCGCTGGCCATTGGCGCCAGAATGAACTTGATGTCCTCCTGCGTGTAGCCGAAAGCCTGCTGCGTATCAAGCAACGGACAGTCTGGCAAGGCGATCTTGCCCTTTACCGAGGGCAGGTCGCTGAGGAATACCCGTGACTCCTCGATGTATTTGCGGAAGGGTTCGCTGGTCGATAGTTGCTGCTTCAACTCTGCGTCATCGATGATGCGGCCCTGCTCAAGATCGATGAGGAACATCTTGCCCGGCTGCAGGCGCCATTTCTTGATGATTTTCTCTTCGGGGAAAGTCAGCACCCCCATTTCCGAAGCCATCAGGACGATATCGTCATCGGTAACCAAGTAGCGTGCCGGGCGCAGACCATTGCGATCCAGTGTCGCGCCGATCTGACGACCATCGGTAAATGCCACGGCTGCCGGGCCATCCCAAGGCTCCATGATCGGTGCATGGAACTCGTAGAAAGCGCTCCGCTCTTCATCCATCAAAGGATTGCCGGCCCAGGCTTCCGGAATCAGCATCATCATGGCGTGGACCAGCGAATAGCCGCCCATCACCAGAAGTTCCAGGGCATTGTCGAAGGAAGCTGAATCGGACTGGCCTTCGACGATCAGCGGCCAGAGTTTGTCGAGATCCTCGCCCAGCAGCTTCGACGCCATGGTCTTTTGGCGTGCTGCCATCCAGTTGATATTGCCGCGCAGGGTGTTGATTTCTCCGTTGTGCGCGATCATGCGAAACGGATGGGCAAGATCCCAGGTCGGAAACGTGTTTGTGGAAAAGCGCTGATGCACAAGCGCCATGGCCGAAGTCAGGCGCTCGTCCTGGAGATCGAGAAAGTAAGTGCCAACCTGTTCGGCCAGCAGCATGCCTTTGTAGACTAGTGTCCGCGACGAGAGTGACGGAATGTAGAACTGGCGACCGTCGTCCAGCTTGAGGCGTCGCACTTCGTGTTCGACGCGCTTGCGAATGACGAAGAGCTTGCGCTCGAAAGTGTTCTGGTCGGCCGTGGCTTCGCCACGGGCGATGAATGCCTGACGCACGATGGGCTCGCGATCCTTGGCGGCTTGGGCTAGACCATCGTTGCTGCGCGGCACATCGCGCCAGCCGAGGAATCGCTGCCCCTCCTCATGTACGACCCGCGCCACGGCCGATTCACAAGCCAGGCGACCAGCACCCGACTGCGGCAGGAAGACATTGGCACAGGCGTAGGAACCTTCAGCCGGCAAATCTATAGCAAGCCTGCCGGCCTCGGCGCGGAGAAATGCGTCGGGTAGCTGGATGAGTATGCCAGCGCCATCGCCCAGCAGGGGATCGTAGCCGGTCGCGCCCCGATGGGTGAGGTTCTTGAGGATCTGGAGACCCTGCTGCACGATCGCATGGCTCTTGCGGTTCTTGATGTGGACAACAAAGCCGACACCGCAGGCATCATGTTCGTTGGCTGGATCGTAGAGACCCTGGCGTTGTGGAGCGACCATCTCTTCATTCCTCGACACAGTAACTTGCCTCCGCGATGCGAATGGCCGTCAAAAAAAGCCGATCACCTTTGCCAAGATGCAACTTTGCAAGGCAGGTGCCGGCTTCGTGTCCACCCTAATAGTGGATTGCGGAATATACCGAGAAATGCGCCCGGACTCAATACGCTGCGGCGCAGCAGCTCAATCAGATTTCGCCAACCGCAAACAGGCGGCGATGTTCCTTCATGGCGTAGCGGTCTGTCATTCCGGCAATGTAATCGGCCACCGCCCTGGCCTTGGGGTCGTGCTCCGCCTTTTGGGGGGGGTCGTCGCCCCGGGCTTTTTGCTGATATTGCGGTGGTAGTAGCCGAGGATCGGACATAAACGCGGAGAACAAATCGATGATGATGCGCCTGGCCTTGTTGGTCATGCGCAAAACCTGATAGTGCCGGTAAAGGTTTTCATGCAGGAAGGTTTTCAGGGCGCGATTTTCTTTCTGCATGGGCGCACTGAAGCCGACCAAGGTAGCAGTCTTGCGCACATCTTCGATCGTGCCAACCCCTGCCGCAGAAATCCTCCGCAGGGTTTCGCCTAGCAGGTCGGTGACTTGCGCATCGATCATGCGGCGGATCGTTTCGTGAATCATCCGGCGTCCGGCGATTCCGGGAAAGGCGGCAAGCACTTCGGCTTGATGACGGGCAAAAAGGCTGACGCTCGCGAGCTGGTCGAGCGTTATCAGTCCGGAGCGCAAACCATCGTCGACGTCATGATTGTTGTAACCGATTTCGTCAGCGAAATTGCATATTTGCGCCTCAAGAGACGGGCGCCGATCCTCAAGGAAGCGCCGGCCGATTTCGCCGAGCAAGCGCGCATTGCCCGGCGAGCAATGCTTGAGAATGCCTTCACGGGTTTCGTAGGTCAGGTTCAGTCCGTTGAAGGCACCGTAGTGCTCTTCGAGTTGATCGACCGTGCGCAGCGATTGGAGGTTATGCTCAAACCCGCCATGGTCCTTCATGCATTCGTTAAGCGCATCCTGCCCGGCATGGCCGAACGGGGTGTGACCAAGATCGTGGGCAAAAGCGATCGCCTCGGTAAGATCGTCATTGACGCGCAAAGCCCGCGCTACCGCCCTGGCTATCTGTGCGACCTCGATCGAGTGTGTGAGTCTGGTGCGGAACAGGTCTCCCTCATGGTTGACGAATACCTGTGTCTTGTATTCGAGGCGCCGGAATGCAGTCGAGTGCACGATGCGATCCCGGTCGCGCTGAAATTCGCTGCGCGATTTCGGCGGCGGCTCTGCGAATATCCGGCCTAGCGAAGTTGATTCGCCGGCGGCATAGGGCGCCAGTTCAGGCATCGCAACAGGCTTCGATGACAGACTCAATATCGGAGCGCACCGCATCTGAGTAGGTGACGGCCTCACCGAGTCGCGTAAGGAGCACCAAGCGGAGTCGGCCGGCAACCACTTTCTTGTCATGCCCCATCAGGTCAAGATAACGTGCCGCGCCGAGTGGCGCACCGCGTACTGGCAATCGTGCTGCTTCGTGCAGGGCGATGACCCGTCGAACGTCATCGGCATCGAGCCAACCCAGTCGCTGTGACAGCCGCGCGGCCATCACCGTCCCGGCGGCCACGGCCTCGCCATGCAGCCACTGACCATAGCCCATCCCTGTTTCAATAGCGTGACCGAAAGTGTGACCGAGATTGAGCAATGCTCGGCCACCTTCCTTGGCTGTCTCGCGTTCGTCGCAGGAGACCACTTCTGCCTTGTTGCGACAGGAGCGCTCGATGGCGTAGGCGAGCGCTGCAGGATCGCGGCCAAGGAGTTTGCTCATGTTCGCTTCCAGCCATTCGAAGAACGGCAGATCTCGAATCAGGCCGTACTTGATGACTTCGGCGAGTCCGGCGGAAAGCTCCCGGTCAGGCAGGGAGTCGAGTGTGACGGTATCAGCAAGGACCAGCCGCGGCTGCCAGAATGCACCGATCATATTCTTGCCGAGGGGATGGTTGATGCCGGTTTTTCCGCCCACAGACGAGTCGACCTGGGACAACAAGGTGGTCGGTACCTGAATGAACGGCACACCGCGCTGGTAGGTTGCCGAAGCGAATCCGGCCATGTCGCCGATCACGCCACCGCCGAGCGCAACCACTGTGGTGCCGCGGTCACAGCGATCCCTGAGCATGGCATCGAAAATCGTGTTTAGCGTTTCCCAGTTCTTGTGACGCTCGCCATCGGGCAACACAACGCGCGTCACTTCCATTCCTGCCTGCGCCAGCGGCTCAGTTAAAGCGGCAAGATAGAGTGGTGCGACGATGTCATTGCTGACCACAGCGACACGCTTTGTCTGCAGGAATGGCAGCAGCAAACCGGGCTGCCCCAGAATGTCGGGAGCAATAACGATGTCATAGCTTCGTTCGCCGAGAGCAACGTTCAAACGGCGCATTGGCGTTGCAACTCCTGATCGATGCGGCGCATTATTGCTGAGGCATTCATGCGCCCGCCCTCGACGACGATATCCGCGACTTCCTGGTAGATCGGGTCGCGTTGCGCGAAAAGCTCTTCTAGGCGGGCGAGCGGATTGGCAACTTGCAGCAGCGGTCGATTCTTGTCGTGGCTGGTACGTTCTAACAAAAAATTCGGCAGGACGCGAAGATAAACGACGAAGCCACGACTTTGCAGGCAGCGTCTGTTGTCGGGATTGAGTACAGCGCCACCACCCGTTGCCAATATGACCCCGTCCTGTCGGGTGAGTTCGTCGATCATCGCTGTTTCGCGCCGCCGGAAACCTTCCTCACCCTCGATATCGAAGATGACCGGAATACGGACGCCGGTGTGGGCTTCGATCTCATGATCCGAGTCGATAAAACGCTTTTTATAGCGGCGCGCCAAGTGGCGGCCGATCGTCGTCTTGCCGGCTCCCATCATGCCGACGAGAAAGATGTTTTGCGATTCGCTCACGATGGGATTGTATCAAGTGCCGAGAGGCAAAAAACCGGCCGAAGCCGGTTGATTGCCGCCCACAATTGCAAGGTTCTTCGCTACGGCGTGATCGTTGCGGAATACGTTGTGGAAAT
Organism: uncultured Pseudomonadota bacterium; assembly: GCA_903888645.1. Lineage (GTDB taxonomy): Bacteria > Pseudomonadota > Gammaproteobacteria > Burkholderiales > Rhodocyclaceae > CAISUK01. Next base: position 7,568 of record CAISUK010000314.1, read on the forward strand.
ATTTTTCGTTGGCGTTGTTACGGTCACCAATACTGACGCGTTTCCGGACAAGGGGCACTGAGCCGGTGCCAAGGTCAGCGCAAACCCAGCGTAGGTTCCACCGGGAGCATTAGTGTCTATTACAGGGGTGCCAAGATTCTTCAACGTCACCCCTTGCGCCTGGGTCTCCGCAACCAGGGTCGTTCCCGCAGGCATTGGATTGTTGTTAATGTCATGCAGCCGGAAAGCGAAAGTGGCCGAGCAAGCACCACCCATGGAAAGGCTGGCTGGAGGGACAAGATACGCCGTCGATCCCGACATGGTGATGACCCCGTCCTGACGAACATGTGCATGTCCCCAGTGGCAATCTCCAGTACCAACCTTGCTTGGCGCAAGTGGCGACGACGGAATACCCGGGACGCAGGTGCCCGAAACAATTGCCCCGAACGGTATGACCTGCTCGCCGCTATCCCACGTTGGACTCAGCGTGGTTGCATCCCTGCTTTCGTTATTATTGATGAATACGTCGCCAAGGTCGTTAAAGGGATCCCCAGCGGCAAAGACATTGGTGCCAGCCAAGTCGGTGAAGCTCTCCTCTCCGAGTGCGTATGCCAACACCGTGGAGCGACCCGCTGTCACGTGAAAGGTGCTGGGTTCCGAGTCCAAATTGCCCAAGGGACCACCCGGCCTAGGGTTTGCGCTGGTGAACGTTACGCTACAGGCTCCATCAGTCGTTACGCAACTTGGTTGGATCTGCCCGCCCTCGGTAATGAAGTTGATTGCTGTGCCATCAGGCACTGGGTTTCCAATTCGATCCGAAGCGCGCGCGGTGACCGTGGAAGTCACTCCGTCGTAATCCCACCCCTCAATGTTGTGCGGTGCAAAGCTTACCGAAAAACGGTCTTGCGCCGGTCTGAGGGTCGAAATCCTCAACAATATTGACTGCGTCGTCGTACCCGACGTGGTCGCAGTGACCCAAACAGGTGTTGGATTGGTCCCGGATTGCACGGAAACTTGAACATTGCCGCTTGAGTCTGTGTTCTTGGTCACAGTACCTGGCAAGGCGTCTAGCCTGATGCCACCCGTCCGTGTGGTCAGGTCGAACGTCACCGGTTGGTTCGGCACGCCGACGTTGTTGGTGTCCAGAACCTTGAAAACAATGATCGAAGACTCCAGCAGTCCGGGACCTCCCGTTCCCTTGATTGCAATACTCTGCGGCGTGGCCGACACAAATTGGATGCTCGCAGCCAATGGGCTTGCAACCGACAAGGGCAACTGAGACGTCACCGAAGTTCCGGCAATGCTGGCGGTTATGGCGTCGGTCCCGGCACAGCCGTTGTCAGTGTAATTGGCCGTTGCAACCCCGTTGACCGATTGGACGCTGGTGGTCAGCTTGGCTTTCATGACCGTGCCGGTACCACCCACTGGCGATGAGGCGCAGACCGAACTGAAATTGACAGTTACGGGTATGCTCGTCGGGATTCCGGTAACGTTGACTGTAATGCTGGTGGTTGAGTATGCCGAAAGAGCCGTTGGGCTGCCCACGTAGGTGAGACCGGACAGCCCGGCAGTGGTCGCGGCCACACTGAATCCGACGGAACCCGTAACGACGGTGCCAGTGGAGCCTGTTCCGGTCGCGCTTGCGCTGGCAACCGTCGCGGTTGCCGTCAGGGTTGCGGCCCCAGCGGCTGAAAGACTTGCCGGCGCGATTTGTATCGAGGCGATACCGGTGCTATCGGTCAAGGCAGTGCCACTCGGCGGCGTAGTGGTAATCAAGCCAGTTTGATTGACGCTAAAGGTAACCACAGTATTCGGCACTGGCTTGCCGGCCCCATCGAGGATGGTGGCTTTCGCAGTGGCTGGATTAGCAGAAGTAATGTTGGTCGTTGCCGCACCAGTCGTAGCATCTGCAAGAGAAACAACGAGGGTCGGTGTTCCCGTCGGCGTCGTTGTGCCGCCCCCAGACGATCCGGACGAGCCCCCACCGCCGGCGCCGCATCCGGCCAACACAAGAACACCGGCCAGGCAGCAGGCGATTGACCAACCGAAAGACTTACGCAGATTTGTCCAAGTCATGTTACGACTCCTATGAGTGCTTCAATTCGTCAACCATCCGGAGTCTTCTATCAACTCAGGTCAGCATTCCGGCCTGCATATTGTAACCAACAGCCACTGCGCTTGTCATAACCCCGATATCAGCGAACGCCCAGAGTCTCGCTGACGATCTTCGGCGTGATGAACACGAGGAGTTCCGTCTTGTTGTTTTGGACCTGAGTGCCTCTGAAGAACATGCCTACGAAGGGAAGCTCACCGAAGAATGGCACTCGGGATGCGGTGTCTTGCAGGGCCTGCGTGTAAATGCCGCCAATGACTACCGTTCCGCCATTTTCCACCACCA
>CAISUK010000315.1 GCA_903888645.1 uncultured Pseudomonadota bacterium
ATCGAGACCTGCAAGCAGTACAAGCAATTCGAGCAAGTAACCCTGCAGCGGGTCGTCGAGGCGCGCTCGCAGGTGCAGTCGGCGCGTGAACAGCAGGACGTATCGGCACTGGGCGAAGCGGAAGGCGCACTGCGCGCCGGCCTCGGGAAAATTATCGCGACGGCGGAAAGTTACCCGGAACTCAGGGCCAACGAGACTTTCATGCAATTGCTGGGACGCATCACGGCCCTCGAGAACACGATCGCGGATCGCCGCGAGCTCTACAACGATGCGGTCAACATCAACAACGTTCGCGTCGAGCAGTTTCCGGATTCCCTCATTGCCCGTCTGTTCGGCTTCGATGCCAAACCGTTGCTGGAATTTGCCCTGGCCGAAAAGTCGGATGTCGATATCAAGTCCCTGTTCGGCTGATTGACGCTGCACCATGCTGGTCGGATTGCGGCGAGAATATGGCCGCTTCATCACTTCCGGCAGTCAATTGCTGCTGGTACTGGTCGGTGCCAGGATCGGCACGCCGACGGGTTGGGCAGTTAGCACCGGGCTGATCGCCACCATCAGCATGGCCGCCTGGGTCTCGACTTATCGCCGCGCCCGCTCCATCGACGACACGCCCACCTCGAAAGTCGCATCCGCCGCCCAGGGATACGTCGAACTGTGCGGGCGCGGCCACGCTTTGGACGGCCTTCCGGTCGTGTCGCCGGTGAGCCAGTTTCCGTGTCTTTGGTATCGATTCATCACCGAGCGGCGCGATAGCGACAACAAATGGCGACGGGATTCCTCCGGCCAATCCGATGCCTCATTCATCCTCGACGATGGCAGCGGGCAATGCCTGATCGATACCGACGGAGCGGAGATATTGGTATCGCGCAAGGAAACCTGGACGCAGGGTGAATACCGCCATACCGAATGGCGATTGATAGACAACGACCCGATCTACGCGCTCGGTCAGTTTTTTACGCAGGGCAGCGTCGACCTGCAACTTGATCGCGAAGAAGACGTCAAGGCACTGCTGGTCGAATGGAAAAAAGACGCAAAGGAGCTGATCAAGCGCTTCGATCTCGACGGCAACGGCGAACTGGACCTGCGTGAGTGGGAATTGGCTCGCGCCCAGGCGCGCCGGGAAGTCGAGCGCATGCACAATGAGCAGCGCCAAGCTGGCGAACTGCATACCATGCGCCTGCCACCGGACGGACGCCTCTACCTGATCTCGAACTTGCCACCCGACAAGCTCGGCCGCCGTTATCGCTTGTGGTCACTTGCCCATCTGTTGATATTCTTCGGCGCGTTGGCAGGGTTGGCGGTAGCGCTGAAATCGGCCGCTTGAGCAAGGCGCCGGTGTGACGGACTTGCACAGCGAATCCTCGCGTAATCCTTGATTGCAAGAACTCGCGACCATCATTTGTGCATCACCTTGAGCGCCAGAACCAGACTTGCCAATCCCAGCGTGATGACATTTGCAATGATGATCGGCCAGCTGCCGAGGATGATCCCATAGACGAGCCACATGGCCACGCCAACCGTGAACAAGCTGTACATCGGCAGGGAAACGCCCGATAGATCGCGGGTTTTCCAGGACTTCAAAGCCTGTGGAAAGAACGCCGCGGTGGTCAACGTGGCGGCAATGGAACCGACGATATCTTCAGGTGCGAAGGACATGCCGAGAATGATACGTGCGATTGGCATTCCAAAACGCACGCGTCTGGAAACCTATCGCGCCACGTTAAAGACGATTCAATCCAGGCAGCGGTACTAAGCCTCTTCACGCCTAGTTTGCGTAGGTCACCGGCCACGATCGGAATCGCCCTGATCCCGACCGCGTCCCTTGTTGTTGCCATTGTGATTACCGTTGTCATGGCCGTTATTTCGCTCGTTACCATCGCCTCTGCGCCCTTCGCGGTTTCCGCTGAGTTCGCGGTAATGGGGAACATAGACATTGCTGTACCACTGCTCCTGCACGAAATAGACCGGCCGGTCGCAGGCGTTGTATTTCTGGCAATGCCGTCGCCAATGTTTTTCATGGCCGGGCGGAACCCGCAGGTAGAGCGGTGGCGGCGCCACACCAACCGGTACGCGTTGAATCAAGACCGGTTGCGGGTAGATGACCTGGGGCGGCTGAACGACATTGCCCAAGTCGATCCGCCCGTAAAATCCCGGCTGGCCGACGCTAATGGACACGCCAACATCGGCGGCAATGGCTGGGAAGACGACTGCCGTCACAAGGGCGGCGCAGAACAAGCGCTTCATACCGGATTTCCTTTCTGCAATGCAGCGTGGCAGCAAATCTTAATGGGGTCCGCCATGCTCGTGGCCGTCGATGACATTTCCGCTGCCATCGGTTCCTGCATACAGCGACCCGGCAAACGTTCCGGCGATAGCGATGGCGATAAGTCTGAGGACAAAGGGCTTGGTCATGGCAGGTCTCCTGATATCAGGCCCCGAGGGCCTTTTCTGTTTGAACGATGATCTCGACGGCCGTCGATGAATCGACGAAAAGGCTACTGCGTCGGGCAACGCTACGGATAAGGGTGGTATTGGCGGTCGGAGCGTCCAGTTCGACTTCGATGTTGCGATCCGCCGCCGTGGCCTTGATGACTTCGCCACTGGAGGTCTGCTCAATGCTGGTCACTTTGACGGCCATGCGGTCCAATGCTTTCATTGTGCTGGCGGCGCCCAGCCATCTTGAAGCCGGTGATTGTGTCGAGTCGCATTAGTGGTTACTGGCAGCAGGGAAACTGCAGTCTAGGTCGGCAAACCTTGGCTGGGTTGCTCGATCGGCACTTATCTGCGGGGCCTGTTGGGCAGTGGTGACAGCCACATCGTTTCTGTCGGGCCATGGTGACACCAGAAGGCGCCAAGATGCAGAACCGAAATAACGATCCTGGCCAGCCGGACCAAAGGACAATGGTCAGCACTGGCGATTTCATGACGTTCGAACTGCAAAGTGGATTGGCGTGCGGGTAGCGCTGCACACGCCGTGGCGGCCTTCAGGCCATCAAGCGCATAGCCGCGGCAGCAGGGTAAGTGCAAAACAGCCCTCGCTCCGAATGGCGGTTTGCTCGGCGACATCATCCGGATGGGGCTGTTCTACCGACGTGGTCTCGTCACGGCGCATGTGTGCCGACAAGCCACTCGCCACCATCAACTGATCGGTATATTTGAAGATGACGCTGTCAGCGCCATGGCGAACGGCGCGATCGCCGCCATGAGCGTTGTAGACCAGCATCATGACCGGCCTGCTGTTGCCGCCGATGAGATTGTTCAGCTTGATCCGTTCGACGAGTTGAAAGCCGCACGCCTCAGGCAATTCCTCGTCAATGATGATTGCGTCAAAGCCCTTGCCGGCGCTCTGCGCAATAGCCGCCGCGGCTGAGCCCGTCACCGTCACGACGTGCCCTGCCTCGCAGAGGAAATCCAGGAAATCAATGTCGCCAGATTGGTCGGCGACCAGCAAGATATTCATTTCAGCACTTGGTTTGCGAAAGTCGGGACAGTATATCTAAAGTAATATTTCTCGGGGTTCTCGGAGTGCTCGCAGTGGACAACACTGTGGGCAACATTTACCGCATCGCGAACGAAAAATGCTGCACGGAGACTTCGTGCGCGATGGCTTCAATTGAACCACCGGCGAATGCCGGCGCGCCAACTGTTTCCCCCGTGCTGTCGTGTGCTTCCGACAATATCCGACGACACGCCTGCGCAAACAGCCTTTGACAGGTAATCATATGCGAACTATCATGGTTTCCGTATGCTCACCATAGGTGCATGTCATGCCCACACCGAACCGTGACCCCGAACACCTGGCCAAGTTGCGCGATTACTTCGCCGACGCCAAGCGCATTCCCTCGGAGCGGCGCATCGCCGAGCTGCTCGGCTTCTCCAGTGCAGCGGCGCACAAGCTGCTGGTACGCCTGGCCGCGCAAGGATTCCTTGAGCGCACTCCGGATAACGATGCCTGGATCCCGGCCAACCGCTTCTTCGAGCGATTTCTCTCCGATGCAAGCGTTCCCGCCGGCACACCGATGCATAGCACCGACGTCGCCGGCGAACCCTTCTATGTCGATGACTACCTGATTCGCCGGCCCTCGCAGACCACACTGGTGCCGGTGCGCGGCGAATCGATGCTCGATGCTGGCATCCACGATGGCGACATCGCGGTCGTGGATCGCGGCCTCGCTGCCAAGTCTGGCGATCACGTCGTGGCCATTGTCGACAACGAGTTCACCCTCAAGGAACTCGCCAGCGAACGCGGCAGGTTCGTCCTCAAACCGCACAACAAGGCCTTTCCCGTCATCCGTCCCAAGGGTTCGCTGGAAATCTATGGCGTCGTCGTCGGCATCGTTCGTCGCTATGGTCGTTAATCCGCGCCTGATCGATCCCAAATGTCGCTTCCTGCCGAACCCGCCAAAGAGGCCATCGCGTCCTATCTGCAGCCCCTTAACGATGCGCAGCGCCGCGCCGCGACGTATGGCATCGATGCTTGCGAGCAACTCGGCCACAGCCCGCTGCTGGTCATTGCCGGGGCGGGCTCGGGCAAGACCAATACCCTGGC
>CAISUK010000316.1 GCA_903888645.1 uncultured Pseudomonadota bacterium
CGCTTCAGCTCCAGAAACGCGTTGCCCCGGTGGTAGAAGGCAGAAGCGATGTTAGGATTAAGCTTGATGGCGTCGCCAATGAGCTCGATGCCAAGCTCGGGCTTGCCGGTCTGGATGGCACAGACACCCAGCAGGTGCAAGCTGTGAAGGTGCGTGGGGCAAACCTTCAGCAGCGCTTGATAGAGGGCTTGTGCTTGCCCGATCTGCCCGCGCTGGTGCAGCACCAGTGCCTGCTGAAACATCGCTTCAACCTGCTGCGACAACTGCTTTGTCATTGACTTCTTCTGCGGAATGCCGCGAAACTTGGTAGCCATCGAATCCCTCGACCTGAACCGGTGGAAAATTTGCGAGACTTGAAACATGTTCTATGCCAAGCCGCTGTAAGGGCACTTATTCCGTTTGATTGGTTCTGCACCGATGATCGATATCTGCTTCAGACCACCCGTTTCAATTTCCACAATCGCCAGGCTGTTTCCGCGGCAAGAGGTACTGAAGGAGAGGAACTAAAAGATCGATTTGATTACCAACCAGGCCAGCGCCTAGCCCGCAAGTCACCGCGTGTGCAACAATCTCTAATCCCCATTGATCAAGAGGCAGTGGGGTGTTTCTTAATACACACACTAACGGAGGCCGTCCCATGCCCATTATCAAGATTGACGAGAAGGAATACGACACCGACCAACTCTCCACCGAGGCAAAGAATCAGCTTGTTAGCCTTCAGTTTGTCGATGCCGAACTGCAACGCCTGAATGCACAGTCTGCCGTTCTGCAAACAGCCCGCATGTCCTACGCCAAGGCGCTCAACGAAGCCCTGGCCGCGCAGCAGGTGCTCAACTGAGTGTATCGGCCTGTCAGCGATCACGACCGGGCTGCGTGGCTGGATATCCTTGGCCTCGACGGCCGAACTGTATCTTGATCGCATCGACCAACCTGTTCCTGGTGGCGAGCGTCGAGTTGGTCAAGATAATGCCGTTGATGCCGATCGCGTTTATCGCTGCCGCCGACGCCGTATCACCCCTGCCTTCAATACGGTCGCGGATGTCCCGATCATCGATGTCGTCGTCAATTCGGCAACGCAGACCCAGTAGCTTTGCGGCCACCTGGCCTGGGTCGGCTGCGGCAAGGAATCGCCCGTTCGTCGCCTGTCCTGAATTGCTCCTTTGTTCCCGGGACTGACAAGCGGAGCTTCCGATGGCCGCACCCCTGAGGTTTTACGGCCCATTTGCCGCGCAGGTGGTGCTGATGCTCAACCAGATCCGGTCGTTCGAGCGCTTGCCGCGGGAACAACAGGATGCGCTGCAACGACAGCAATTGCACACCCTGCTGTGCCACGCGCAGCAATATTCGCCATATTGGGCGCAACGCCTCAAACGGAGCGGGTTTGATCCGGCCCGGCCGGACATCTCGGCATTTCATCGGCTGCCTGAACTGTACCGCAGCGATCTGCAAACGTCGTTTGAAGCTGCCCGGGCGCGCTGGCCCGGCCTGACGGACGACCACGTCATCGTTGCGACGACGTCGGGATCGACCGGCGCACCGGTACGCGTGGAAAAGGCCGCGCCGCAATATTCTCTCATCTATCAGGCCATCGATCTGCTCGATGCGGAATGGCATCGCCGCGATCCGAGTAAAACCCTGGCCTGGCTGGGAGTCGGGCTCAAGGACGCCGAATACCCGGGCTGGGGGGAACCCTTCGAGTCATTGGGGCAGCGCGGCAAAGTGCTCAAGCGATGCCTCGGGGGCGTTTCCACGACCTCGCACTTGGAGTGGTTGCTGAGTCATCGGCCGGATTATCTGAAGTGCAGCCCCTTTGTCGCTGCAGACTTGGCACAACTGGCACTGGATCGTGGCGTGTCACTGTCATTTCACCATATCCTGTCGCAGTCGGAGCGTGTCACGCCGCGCCAGCGGGCGCTGTGCCAGCAGGCCTTTGGTGCGAAGATCGTGGATCGCTACAGCTGTGAGGAGTCCGGCTGGATCGCCTTGCAGTGTCCACAACAAGATCAACTCCACGTCCTCAATCCCAGCGTGCTGGTGGAAATCGTCGATGATCAGGGCCAGCCTTGTCCGCCGGGCGAGGTGGGGAAAGTGCTGATCACGAGCCTGCACAGTTTTGCCATGCCCATCATCCGCTACGATATTGGCGATCTCGCTGCGTGGGGGCCGCCGTGCGATTGTGGAATGACACTCCCGGTCATCGCGCGATTGTGGGGTCGGACGCGGCATCGGGTGCGGCTGCCCTCGGGGGAATATATGCCGATGGCTTTTATCGGCGATGAGATCGGCGAGATCGAGCCAGTACGCGAATTCCGGGTGATGCAGTATCGTGACGGCGAACTGCTGTTGCAGATCAAGGCAGCCAGGCCGCTGAGTGACGATGATCGTTCCAGGGTGCGCCGCATCATCGACAGGAATGGCCTGGCGGGACTCCCTTTGTTCATCCGCGAAGTCGAGCAGATCGACTGGGGACCTGGCTGGAAGCGAGAAGAATTTGTCAGGCTCGATTTGCCTCTGACCCTAGGCACGCAGCCGCCCCACAACTGAACGAACAGGATAATTCATGGGATTTCCGCACATTCTGCTGCCCCAGGCTGCACAGGTTTGGCACTTGAACCAGCAATTGGCGCAATTCGAACAGATACCTGAGGCAAAGCAGAGAGCGATCCAGGCCGAATCGCTGCAAGCGCTCTGCGAGTGGGCTGCATTGCACAGTCCGTTCTGGCGGACGCGTCTTGCGTCGGTCGGCTGGACGAAGGCCTCGGATCCCTGGTCAATCCTGGCTCAATTGCCGCACTTGACGCGCCCGGATCTGCAGGAGCATTTTGACGCGCTGTCGTGTTCTGCAGCCCTGCCGCCGGACACCTGCATCTTCGCCCACTCGACGGGCTCGACCGGGCGGCCGGTGCGCGTGTACAAGCACGGCCCGTCTTATGAGCTGCGCTACCTCGCACACTCGCTGCGTGGCAGCGTCTGGCATCGATTGGACGTGAGCAAGACCGCCTTCAAATTCAGCGTTCGCGTGCAAGACGGCATGAGGCAGAGTTGGGGCCCGCCGGAGGCCTGGTTTGGCAAAACCGGCTCGACTGTCTTTTGCCGTTCCATCGAGCGCGATGTCGCCGAGATGTACCTGCGGCTCAAGCAACATCGGCCCGGTTACATCATGGCCGACGCGAGCCTGGCGCATGAAATCGCACGGTACGCCCTGGCGTTTGCCGCCGCGGACAAATTACGGATCGATGCCTTTCTTTGCACAGGTGAAACCGTCACTGAGGAACTTCGCCGGGATTGCCAGGAGGCGTTTGGCGCCCGGGTAGTGAATCGCTATACCAACGAAGAAGCGGGCTGGCTGGCGATTCAGTGTCCGCGCCACGAGCATCTTCATGTCATGGCGGCCAACGTCATCGTCGAAATTGTCGATGATGCCGGACAGCCCTGCCGGATCGGGCAGCCGGGCCGGGTGTTGATCACGGCGCTGCACAGCGAGGCCATGCCGCTGATCCGCTACGATGTCGGCGACGTGGCCGAATGGGGCGAGGCGTGCGACTGCGGCATCAACATGCCGGTCATTCGCCGCATCTGGGGTCGGCAGATAGAGTTCGTGCGAAGTCGCTCTGGCGGCATGCGCTACGCCCCCTTGGTAGCGGAGGAGTTTCTCGCGATTGCGCCGATGCGCGACATGCGCTTCCGTCTGTACACAAATCCGTTGTTGCGCTTCGAATTGGTCTGCGCCATGCCGCTCACGGACGAGCAGCGCGCAGCGCTGACGGCCAAAGCGCGACAGATGTTCGAATGCGACTGCCCGGTCGAGATCGATCAGCGGGATGCCATCGCCTGGGGGCAGACGAACAAGAGAATCACCTTCATGGCATTGGACGAGCCCTGGTTGGAGGGGTAGGGTGCTCTTGTTCCGTTTGATAATTTCTGCGCCGATGACAGATGAATTGCCGAGCCAGCAGCCGCGGGCAAGCAGCAGCGCTGCCTCAATCCAGAATTCCACGGATCGTCCTCGTGCGCATGACAAGAAATCGCGGAGCATAGGTGAGAATCA
>CAISUK010000317.1 GCA_903888645.1 uncultured Pseudomonadota bacterium
ACGTGACATGAGATTCGGCGTCGCCGACTATGGCATGTACGTTTGGGACGGAGCCAGTTTCGACACGGAGGAGCGCCTGAAAGGGCTCAAAGGCATCGGCTACGAAGGCATCGAGCGCCTGGCATTCCGGTGCGCGGCGAGAAGGGCGAACTTGTCTGTACGAAATCCTTCCCGGTCATGCCGCTGGGTTTCTGGAATGACGCCGACGGTCAAAAGTACCGCGCCGCCTACTTCGAGCGTTTTCCCGATGTATGGTGCCACGGGGATTTTGCCGAAGTGACCGCCCATGGCGGCTTCATCATCTACGGCCGTTCCGATGCGACGCTCAATCCTGGCGGCGTGCGCATCGGCACAGCGGAGATTTACCGTCAAGTGGAGAAACTGGAGGAAGTAGTCGAGTCGATTGTCATCGGCCAGGACTGGCCGCCGGGCGGCGGCGATGTCCGCGTCGTGCTGTTCGTCAAGCTGCGCGAAGGACTGACGCTGGAAGATGCGTTAATCAGGCGCATCAAGGAAACGATCCGCGGCAACACCACCCCGCGCCATGTGCCGGCAAAGATTCTCCACGTCAATGACATACCGCGCACCAAGAGCGGAAAGATTGTCGAACTGGCGGTACGCAACGTGGTGCACGGCGTTGCCGTGAAGAACGTCGAGGCGCTGGCCAACCCGGAGGCGCTCGAACATTTCCGCCAACGTCCGGAGTTGACGCTTGAGTAACGTCATCGACTTTCCAGGCGGCATGTTCCACCTGCACCAGCCGTTTCCGCCGGCGGGCGATCAGCCGGAGGCGATTGCCAAGCTGGTCGAGGGTATCGAGGATGGTCTGTCGTACCAGACGCTGCTCGGCGTCACCGGTTCCGGCAAGACTTATACGATGGCCAATGTGATCGCGCGGCTGGGGCGGCCGGCGCTGGTGCTGGCGCCCAACAAGACCCTGGCGGCACAACTCTATTCCGAATTCCGCGAGTTCTTTCCCGACAACGCTGTCGATTACTTCGTCTCCTATTACGACTACTACCAGCCGGAGGCCTACGTGCCGTCGCGCGATCTGTTCATCGAGAAGGATTCGAGCATCAACGAGCATATTGAGCAGATGCGCTTGTCCGCCACCAAGGCACTACTCGAACGCCGCGACTGCATCATTGTCGGCTCGGTGTCGACCATCTACGGTATCGGCGATCCGGTCGATTACCACAGCATGATTTTGCATTTGCGCGAGGGCGAAAAGCTCAGCCAGCGCGACATCATCCGCCGCCTCACCGAGATGCAATACGAGCGCAACGAAATGGAGTTCAAGCGCGGGGTCTATCGCGTTCGCGGCGATGTCATCGACGTTTTTCCGGCGGAGCATGCCGAGAATGCCGTGCGCATTTCGCTATTCGACGACGTGGTCGAAGCGCTGACGCTGTTCGATCCGCTGACCGGCCATACGCGGCAGCGGCTCGGACGCTTCACGGTCTTTCCCGCCAGTCATTACGTGACGCCGCGCGACACCGTGGTGCGCGCCATCGAGGCGATCAAGAGCGAACTGCGCGAGCGCATCGAATTCTTCCAGCGCGAACAGAAACTGGTCGAGTGCCAGCGCATCGAACAGCGCACCCGCTTCGACCTGGAAATGCTCGACCAGCTTGGTTTCTGCAAAGGCATCGAAAATTACTCGCGGCATCTTTCCGGGCGTCAGGCTGGCGAACCGCCGCCGACCTTGATCGACTATCTGCCGCCCGACGCGCTGCTTTTCATCGACGAATCGCATGTCACCATTCCGCAGATCGGCGGCATGTACAAGGGCGACCGTTCGCGTAAGGAAAACCTGGTCAATTATGGTTTCCGCCTGCCCTCGGCGCTCGACAACCGGCCCTTGCAATTCGCCGAATTCGAAAAGCTGATGCCACAGACGGTGTTCGTCTCGGCGACCCCGGCAGATTACGAAGACAAGCACCAGGGGCAGGTCGTCGAACAGGTGGCGCGGC
>CAISUK010000318.1 GCA_903888645.1 uncultured Pseudomonadota bacterium
CAACTCCGGCCCGCTATCGGCGCCCATCGAGCAAGCGATCATCAAGAACGGCCTCGTCGCGGCCAGCGTGCTCAGCGGCAACCGCAACTTCGAGGCGCGTGTTCATCAGGACGTGAAAGCCAACTTCCTCATGTCGCCGCCACTGGTGGTCGCGTTCGCTTTGGCGGGACGCGCTGACATCGATCTGACGACAGAACCGATTGGCAAAGGCAAGGACGGCAAAGACGTTTATCTGCGGGACATCTGGCCGACGCTTCAGGAAATCCGTGACGCGATGAAGAGCGCGCTTAAACTTGAGGTTTTCCGCGCACTCTACAAGAATTTTGAGGCGCAGAACCCCGCGTGGAACGAGATCCCCTCCTTCGTCGGCGATGTGTATTGCTGGGATGCAAAGAGCACTTATATCCAGGAACCGCAATTTTTCGATGGTTTCTCAATGCAACCGGGCAAGATTGTTGAACTCAAAGGCGCGCGGGCGCTGGGCATCTTCGGCGACAGCGTGACCACCGACCACATCTCACCGGCTGGCACCATCAAGAAGGATTCGCCTGCGGGCAAATACTTGATCGAGCTTGGGGTTGAGCCTGTCGATTTCAACAGTTACGGTGCGCGTCGTGGGAATCACGAGGTGATGATGCGCGGCACGTTCGCCAACGTGCGGATCAAAAACCTGATGACGCCGGGCGTCGAAGGCGGTGTCACCAGTTACCACCAATCCGCAATTTCCCCTTCGACCACCTCGACAGGCTCGGGACAGGCAGGCTCAGGGCATGGCAATTTGCAATCCGCAATGAGCGAGACCATGTCCATCTACGATGCCGCCATGAAATATCGGCAGCAGAAGACCCCTCTCATCGTGTTCGCTGGGCGGGAATATGGCACCGGCAGCTCACGCGACTGGGCAGCGAAAGGTGCCGCGTTGCTCGGCGTAAAAGCCGTGATCGCTTCCAGCTTCGAACGCATCCACCGGTCTAACCTCGTCGGCATGGGTGTGTTGCCGTGCCAGTTCCAGGAAGGCACCAATACCCAAAGCCTCAAGCTTGATGGCAGCGAGACCTTTGACATCCTCGGCATGTCCGGAGATGTCAAACCGCGTCAGGAACTGACACTGGTGATCCACCGGGCCCCTTCGACTCCGCTCAGGGCAGGCGAACAGAAGGTTCCGGTGACGGCACGAATCGACACGTCCATCGAGGTCGAATACTACCGGCATGGCGGCATCCTCCCGTTTATGCTGCGGCAACTGCTGGGACAGGTTTCTTAGCCGCAAAGCCGAGTTAGACGAGACGCTCCGCTTCAAGCGGAGCAAATGCGCAAAAGGGTGCAAAAGACTTTGGAGGGTCGCGCTCCGTCGCGACCGCGAACGCGAAAGGAGAACACATCGAATGACTCTGAATAAGCGGCAAATGTTGGCCTTCCGATGCGGAGTTGCCTTGATTGTCCTGATGGGGCTGTTCCCACCGTGGGTTTATACGCGGGACGCTCGGTCTGTTCATTCTCGAAAGTCCGCAGGCTACTACTTTATCTTCACTCCCCCCGCACCTGAGTACAATTACTCCTCTAATGGTGTTCGGTTGGACGTTTCGCGG
>CAISUK010000319.1 GCA_903888645.1 uncultured Pseudomonadota bacterium
ATCTACTGGAAGAGCCCGTATGCGGCGCTGGAGGCGGTCGGCATCCGCGCCAAGGTGGTGAATGCGCGGCATGTCAAGAATGTGCCGGGCCGCAAGACGGATGTGGGTGACGCCCACTGGCTGGCGACGCTGGCGCGCGCGGGATTGCTGCGCGGCTCGTTTGTGCCGCCGGCCAAACTGCGGGAATTGCGCTTGATTGCTCGCCAGCGGCAGAAACTGGTCGGCCAACTGGCCGCCGAGAAGAACCGGCTGCACAAGGTGCTGACCGATAGCGGGGTTCGTTTGGGTGTCGTGGTCAGCGACCTGCACGGCCAGTCGGCCCGTGCCATGGTCAAGGCGATCATCGCCGGGCAGCCACCCCACGAGGTACTCAAGTTGGCCAGCACGCGACTGAAGGCCAGCCGGGAGGAAATCTTCGACGCCCTGCAAGGCGAACTGACCGCCAGCCACCGCTTCGTGCTCGACGAACTGATGCACCATATCGAGGAAATCGAAGCCCGCATCGCCCGCTTCAACACCCGCCTGCTGGCCGAACTCGAATCCGAGCGCAGCACCCCGGCGCTGCTGCAGACCATTCCCGGCGTCGACCTGATCGGCGCCGCCATGCTGCTGGTCGAAATCGGCTCGGATAGCGCTGCACGAAATGACCGACATTGATGTCGCAGTCAATTGGCGGAAGTTCTTCGGTAAGAACTATCGTCACGCCCAGTCGAAGATCGTTGCCTACAAGGGCTACTTCAAGACGAATCCGACGGCCTGGGTCAGCATGCTTGATGTTTTTGTCTATCACGTCGCCGAAACGCGGCTGCAGCTGTCGGGCTGGGATCATGAGCGTCGCGTGGTCGTGGTGCGTCGGGCAGTCAGGCAATCGCTGGCGGTCGAGGCGAAGAAAGCTGGCAAAGCCAAAGGCCAGCAGACCCTGCAGTTTGCCAACATGGATGCCGGAAAGCTTTGGGAGTACGCGGTGCTCGTCACCAACAGCGACTTCGATCTGGCCGCCATCGGCCAGTTGTACCGGGATCGGGCGGACTGCGAGAACGGTTTTGATGAACTGAAGAACCAATGGGGCTGGGGCGGTTACACCACGCAAGATCTGGAACGCTGCAACCTGTCGGCACGGGCGGTGGCGCTGATCTACAACTGGTGGAGCTGGTATGTGCTACTGGCGCATCCCCAAACCCGGCGTGAAGCGATCACGTCTCGACCCTTGCTGCTCGCGGGGATCGCCCGCCTGACCACGCATGCCGGACAGTCGCGATTGTTGGTCACCATGACCCACGCCGGAGCCGACCAGATCAAGTCGATGATTGCCAATGTCCGCAAGGGCTTGGACACCGTGATGGCAAGTGCGCCACAGTTGACGAAGCCCGACCGATGGCGGGCTCTGGTTCGCTACATCATCAGCAAAATCGTCGCCGCCACCCAGAAAATCGCCTCGCCTTACCCAACCAATGCGCCGCCCGGCCTCGCGCTGCCTACTGGGTAATGGAGGAAAGTAGGTTTATGTACGTTGCCATGGGCGCCGCAACCAGGACATGGCGTATTCGTATTCCCATTGCGCTTCGCTCAGCAGGCGATTGCGGTGGGTTCTGTTCTAGCTGATCGCTCGCAGTTCCTTAACCACGACAGCAACGGAGCCGGCGTCCGGCAAATGCGAGATCGCGCTAACGAGTTCGTCACGCACACGTCCCAGATGCGCCTCAAAACGCTGCGGGTTTACGTTTGCCGTTGCCGCAATGCACTTGAGGTGTTCGAGTTCGCCGGCGCTGAGATGGCCATCGGCATATGCGGTCATCACGCACAGGGGCATGAGCACGTTCACAAACTCAGAGGACGATTGCGCCAGCTCAGACACTGTGAATGGCTGGGCCTCCAAGCCGGCCACGATTGCATCGCAGGTCGGCATGTTGGCATTGCGCGAGGCCTCATAGAACTGACATATCAAATGTGCTTCAGCCGGCTGTATTTCGTCGACCAGCGCAACCGACAACATCGCGCGGGTAAGCGTAATGAGCTGGTCCGCCGTGAGCTTCTGATCGGGTAGGTAATTCATTTGTTTCTCCTTGGTATCGGCGGCTGTATCTGTTTATCGGGTTAGTGCGCGCTGTCTGGCACTGGCAAGCTTGCTCTGAATTTCTTCGACGGGCATTTCACGGAAGCGCGCGGGCAACATGGATCGGCGCGATGTCTCTGAGACCGCTAGAAGCTCCATAAACTCGATCATGTCACGCTCCTGTGGCGGCATGAAATCGTCTGCTGCGCTCTGCAGCGCGGCACTGTCCAGCGGCAGCGATTGCTGGCGAGCCATTTCAACGGCGAGGAGCGCCACCGCTTCCAGGTCGGCATTGGAGTAGCCGTCGAGCTTCGCGCACAGCGCCAGAACATCATCCGGCGTCGCGGTACTCGTCTCGCCATAGCGCCACAGAACTGCGCCTAGCACCTGGGCACGTTCAGCTGCAGAGTCGCAGTAAAAGAAAGGAATCTTGCGGTCGAGCCTCCCCGGGCGCTTGATATCGCTATCAAGCTTGTCCGGACGATTGGTCATCATCACAAACAGGACCTGGCCGCGATTCTCGGGCTCGGACATGAACTCCTTCAGCCGGGCGATGACCCGCGACCCCGTGCCATCGTCGCCATCGCCGCCAGAACCAAAGCTGCGGTCTCCTTCGTCGATGATAACTGCGATCGGGCCCATGGCTTTGACCGTCGCCAGCACGCGCTCCAGATTGGCCTCCGTCGAACCGACCCATTTTGAGCGGAAATTCTTTAGCGCCACGGCAGACAGTCCGGCCTCTTTCAGGAAGGCCTTGATAACGAACGTCTTGCCGGCGCCCATCGGGCCGACCGCAAGAAGACCCATGGGCGTCAGCGCTCGCTCGCCGTTCTTTAGATTTTTGGCGATGGCCAACAATTCATGCTTGATGTGCTCCTGACCGCCGACCGAAGATAGACCATGCTTGGGCTCAATGAACTCGATGAGACCGGCACATTCCTTTTCGATCATCTCGCGCTTGCGGGTATGGATCACCCTGAGAACTTCTTCATTGGCATCGACCATGGCCACTGTCTTGCCAGGTTCGATAAGCTTGGCGATTTCCTCGGGCGTCATGCCTGCCGTGATCGTTGCCAGCGTCGCGGCTCGCTGCTCGGCCTCGGGAGTTCCCGCCAGGAGGTCGAGTATCAATTCCCTGCGTTGAGGCTCGCTCATGCCCTGTCCATCGGAACCGGACATGATGCTGACTAGCTGCACGGTGCGCAGCCCTGCCGTGCGCTCTGAAAACAACTTGATTTGCGTATCGGTCAGCTTGGGGGCAAGAAAACCCATTACCGCCTTGCGTTGGACCAGATCGGGCATGGGAATCTCGATGGCGGAAACCTTGGGGTTTGAGAGCAACCCAGGGTTGATCGCGTTGAGCGACTCCGTAATCAGCACTGTAATGTTGTCGCCGCTCGTCAGGGCCTTGTCCAAGGACCAGCGATGGAACGTCAGATACACCTGCCGGTCCTGATACGACATGAACCCCTGATCACCAGCTGGCAAGAGTGCGTCCGCGTAGGGCACGATCAGTGCGGTGGACTGCTCGCTGCGCATTTGCTGCTCCAGTACCTGCAACGAACGCAGGAAGATGTCCGGGTTGTTGCCCGACGTGTCATCCACCTCGCTCTGTTTGCCCTTGCCGCGTAATGGGCGAACGCCGCGTTCCAGGCTGACTTCACATATCGTCTTCTTGCTTTCCTTGAACAATTCCTCAACCAGAAATGACTGCAGGTCATGCAGGCGATTGCCCACCAGAATGTTGTCGAAGACGTTGCGATAAAGCACGAAGGTCGAAGCTTCGCCAGCAAGGTATTTTTCGCGCAAGGCTTCCGCCCAGGCGGGAAGGTTTCCGGTTGCCTGCTGCGGCAAGGTCATGAATGCCGTGCCCTCAGAGCGTCTTGGTTTGGGCCACCGCCTGTGCAGCGCCGGTCCGCGCCTGCTTCATGGCTTCTAGCTGCGCTCTGGCCGTCACGCTGCCGCTGCTTTGTCGCAGCTTGGCCAGGCGTACATCCAGGTCGGAATTTTGCAACTCCGCGCCAAGGCTCGCCTGCGCGACTTGGCTCTTGATGTGCTCGCGCACGGCGCCAAGTGCCTGCACTTCTGCATCAACCGATAATCCATCGAGTTGTCCCTGAATTTGCAAGCGCGCTTGGGCACTTTGCATCTGCGCTAGCATTCGATCCTTCTCGGCCTTCAGCTTGTCGATCTCGCCCTTGACCTGGATCAGCGAATCCTTGGCGCTGTCGGCATCGGTCGTGGCCTGTGTGGCTTCAGCACGCAGGTCAGTAATCGCGGCTTCCAGCGCGTTCTTCTTCTGGATCAGCACCACGGCAAGGTCATCCTGATTGGTCGCCAGTGCCGTCTCCAGATCGGCCGCGACGGCCGCAAGGTTCCGTTCGTGCGTTTCTAGGCGCGAGGTGATCTCTTGGCGTCGGGCTATGATGGCGCCAGTGGCGGCTTTAAGCTTGGTGTATTTCTCTATCATCGAGCTGATCGCGTTCTGATAGGCGATTTCCGGATGATCCTTCTCTATGTCAGATACCCACAAAGAGATAAAGCCTGTCCAAAGATTGCCTAGTCGGGCGAAGATCGCGTTGTCGGCCATGGGGCTCTCCTGATTGAATAAGAAAGGGGCGAAACTCACGAATACGTCTCGGCTACACTCATGTCTTGAGGGCGCGCGGCGGTTGGCGTGAATCGGTTTGGATTTTCGTTGCGCTCGATGCTATCGCGGATGGGCTGGATGCTACCAGCAGCACGGTTGTCGGCGCCGGATTGTCGTCAAATTCCGCTGCGACCTCTTCGACAAGACGCAAACGAGCGAGTGATTCCTCGAGTTTATCGCCCATGTCGTCAGAATAAGGCGAAGTCATGACGAGCTGATAGACTTCCTCAAGCTTGTCGGGCATGGCAATGAGGCGGGCCTCCAGCGAACTGCGTCGCACCGCCAGGCGGCGGGCACGGTTGACCACGTCGGTATATTCGGACAGCGCATCGCGCAACTGCCGCTCCTCGTCGGCCGGCAGCGTCTGACGCAGTTGCGCCTGAATGGCCGTGATGCGCCGAATCGCCGTGTCGTCCTTGCTCTCTTGCTGACGCTGCGCCAGTGACATAATGAGTAGGCCCAGGCCGAGGTAATCGATGGTCAGATCGTCGAGTTTCTCGACGTCGGCACGCGCTAGGCCGGTGCCGGAATTGGTCACCCGCTGATAAAGCTCCTGCACGCGATCGCACATGTGCCGGTAGTTCTCGAGCAGTGAACTGACGCCCGGCGCTCGCGCCGCCTCGGCGGCCTTCAGTTCGGTGAGCAATTTGGTCAGGCGTACCGATCGTACCTGGCTTTGCTGCGTGCGATCAACGGCGGCGCGAAAGAGTGGCAGGTCGGGAACCATCAGGGCCGCGAGCACCTCGACGCCGAGGGCGACTATACTGACAAGCCAAAGTCCGTTCCAGCCATACGGGATGGACGCGAGTATCGCCGCACAACCGGCGCTCATCATGGCCAGCCGGTTGTACGGATGAGTGAGGAACTCCGCGAAGTAAGAGGGTTTGGGATTCAAGGTCGTGGCGAATGCGGGCAGGTCGGTGCTGACTGAACGGCGATAATGCTGGGTGGCGCTACTTGACGAGCCGAGACCACAGATGTGTGATCTCGCTCTGATCCTGCTCTGAAAGTATCGGGATCGGTACGGAGCGGCTCAATGCATCGGCACTTGGCACCACGGCGGGATTGGACTTGATGCTCTCGTTCATGAATTCGCCGGCCTTCAGGTTGGCATTGGCATAACCAACGGTGTTTGAGATGCGGGCAATGACCTGAGGGCGCAGCAGATAGTCAATGAACTGGTGCGCTCCGCGGCGATTTCTAGCGTTCGCAGGCACGGCCATGGCGTCAATGGCGAGCAGTCCGCCTTCGCTAGGTACGCGGTACTCGACCGCGCCGCGCGCCTTGGCCTGCGCCTGCACCGCGTCGCCGGAAAAACCCAGCGCGACACAAATCTTGCCACTGGCCAGGGCATCGACGTACTGGTCGGTTGGGATAACGCGCACGATACCGCGCAGGCGTTCCAATACTCGCGCCGCCGCGGCCAGTGAAGCCTTACTCTCCCACTTCGGCTGACCGCCGGCCATGGCCGCCAGCGGGACAATGTCGCTTGCCGAGTCCTCGACTCCTACGCCGCACGACTGGAAGCGCGCGGCAACCTCGGGGTCAAGCACATTGCTCAGCGAATCCATCGCACGTCCCGGATAGGCGCGCGCCGCCAATTTCGGGTTCCAGGCGATACCGACCGTGTACCACATATACGGTAGGCTGAAGGCGCCCTCCTTGTCCCACGAGCGCAACGCCGCGTCGACGCGTGGATCAAGGTTGGCGATGTTTTTCAGGCGGGCCTTGTCGAGTTTGCCGAGCAGGCCGTTGGCCGCCATCGCCGGTACGGCATTGGCCGTGGGAAAGACAACGTCATACGGTGTGCCCGCGCCGCGCAGCTTGTCCGTCAAGCCGTCATTGCTGGTATAGATGTCGTAAATGACGCGGATGTTGTACTCCTTCTCGAAATCAAGCAGCACTCCCGGATCGATGTAATCGGGCCAGTTGAGTACTCGAAGGCTGTCCTTCGCCGCGCTGCCAGCGCCGTTGACGGCACGGCGCAGATTCATCAGAACCGTGCCGGTGATCAGGCCGTCGACTGAAGTCGCTTGCGATTCCTGGAAAGCCTCGGTGGCCACCTGGGTCTGCGGCCCGAACGTGCCATCGAGCGGTCCGGCGCTAAAGCCCAACTTGCCGAGCAGGATTTGCGCTTCGCGCAATCCCTGGGCATCGACCAGCTTTTCGCGCCCCTTGTAATTGCCGCTCGACCATTTCTGACTCTGCCAGATAACGCGGCGCAGCGAATTCAGGAAGGCATCGGTGACTTGATTGGAAGGGGCCAAGCCATTTTGCGACGCAAACTGGCGCATCGCGTCCTGCGTCGTCGACGTGAGTATGCCAGTGGGCGGCTCGCGCAGCAGGCCGATACGCGCCAGCAGTCGCTGCGCGCTTTCCACCTTGCCATCACGCACTCCGGACTGCACCGGCTGCCCCTGCTTGGCCGGCGCCGCTGTTCCGAAAACAAACCCTTGAGCGTTCGCGGTGTCTGTTGCGAAATTGCCGCCAAGCAAGGCGCAAGCAGCGATGGCACTCAGCTTCATACGTTGGCTCATGGCACGTCCTAGTTGGCTGTCGTGAAGCAGATGATGTTGCGTGCCTGTGCAAGCTGAAACAACTTGGCAGCGTTGTCCCGGTTCGCGGCGATGCCGCCTTGTCCATGCAGCGTCATTTCTCCTAGGTGGCAGGCTGCACCCCCGTCGCCCCCCTGAACTGCGGCTTCAAGGTAGATCCGTGCCTTTGCATAATCCTTGCTCTCGAGAAGTATGCGTCCGGCTTCTGCATTCTCGCCGGGCGAGCCGCTCAGGTTGCCCACCTTTACGGGCGCGGACGCAGGTGGGCTTGGCATGCCGGTGTTACTGGCCGGCAGCGCAGGGGCTTGTGGAGCAGGCGCAGGTGTGAGTAAACGTGCAGCGACACTAGCTAGCGTCACAGTGGTTGTCGAGGCGGCAGTTGTGGGCGCACTTGTATTGCCGCCGGCGATTAGGTCCTTGAGGCCCAGGTGCCAGACCGCCGAGATCACTGCACCGATCACGGCTATGCTGATGATTGCTTTGGAGAGGGGTGTAAGTGTCGCCATGGTCTGAATCTAGATGTTTGCAGTGGATGATTGAAACTGGGTCGCCAGGCCCAACAGGCGCTGCTGCATTTGTTGCAGTTCGGCCAGTTCCAGGGCTGTGCGTTCCTTTGCGTTGTCAAGGCCGGTGGTCAACTCACTGCTCTCCTTGGCATTGCGCGCTTCTTCGCGCGCAGCGAGGGCTTCGAGATCGGAAATCTGTTTGCGAATGCTGCCCAAAGTCTCTTCCTTTTTCACACGCAGCGCCTCGAGACGTGCTTGGGTGGCACGTTCGCGCTGCTGCAACAGGCCTTGAACCTGTTGCGCATAGTTGCTCAGGGCCTGCGCTTTCAGGGATGCATCTTTGACTGGGTCGGCAATAGTCCACGATTCGTCAGCGACGTCGATGGCCTTGATCGTGGTAATGCGGGTTGCCTCGTCCAACGTGCTCAGCCCATCAAGGACGCGCAAGAGGCGCTCTGCCGGATAGCGTGACTCGGGTACGCAGGCATCGGCATAGATCTTTCCAAAGTCCAGCACTCGAGGGTTCGCTGCAGCATCCTCCACTGAATTGGGCGGCGCCATGACGGACGGTGGCACTAGGACAACCGGCGGCGCGTCTGGGCCAGGTTCCGTCGGCTGTTCTGCCGGCACCGCCGTATCGTCTTCGCTGGCTTTGGCAGATTCATCCAACTTGACCAAGCCAGCCCTCTCCAGAAAATTAAGCATGCCCTTCATGAGTTCATCCCTTGACGCCGCGTCAGAGCAAATCGTGCCGGCGCGGATTGTCCGCCAAAACAGAGAAGTGTAATGCAATCATGGCCTCAGTTAGCGACAGCTTTCGGTCGGCGTAGTCTGATGGATATTCACGCAGGCGGCAACTTGCGCGTCGCCAGCCACAGGCCTGTGACACAGATCGAAATAGATGTCAGGGCAATGAGGCCGCCCCAGAACCAATAGGGCAGCCACAAGGCTTGGGCAATGATGGCGGTATCCGACTTTTGGTTACTACCGCCGACCAGCGCTATGTTGGAAAACATGTAGTTGAGGTCGGTGAACCACGACAGGCACAGCGTTATGCCAACCAGATGCAGCGCGAATTGCGCGACCTGTCCGGCGAGGTAGCGGGCGCAAAGTGCGAAAGCGCCTGCGAGCGCCACAACGAAGGCGATGCCAAACAGGTTGCGCACCCAAAGCACGCCGGACAGCACCACCAGCGCACTCGAGGCGATCAGCGCCAGTCGCCCGTAGCGCGACGAACGGGACAACAACAACACCGTGACGCCGGCAACGCTGGGCGCGAGAAGCCCGCCCGCCGCCACAGTTACAGTGGCAAAACGCCCAGGCGCACCCTGCCAGAAGGCCATGCCGGATCCGTCGGCGTGCAGCACCAGACTCTGGAATTCTTCGCCGACCAGCAGCGCGGTCAAGCCATGACCCATTTCGTGCGCGAATGTCGCCAGCAAGGTGAACGGATAAAGCATCTCGCGCCCGTAGGGCAACTGCCAAACAATGCAGATTGTGGCAGCCGCAAGAAACAACAAAGTGCGCGAACTCATGGATTTCTCGGCTAGATCGGCTATCAGTCAGACGCGATACGGGCAATGATAAACGAGTACAAGGCTCAAATCACCAGTACCGCCGCCAATCGCAGGTATCAACCTTTCCGCTATAGACTGATTGAAAGGTTCACTACGCAATCCATGGCGACTAAAGGACTGTCGAAGATTCGACGAGTGCAACGTGGGTCGAAACGGCATTTAGCGCGATGAGATCCACAGCCGGTGCTGGGGGCGCCAGGTTACGGTCTTTGACCTTCCCTGCCCCGCCCGCCACTTTCACGGGCACCATCGAGATCTCCCAGCTTCCGCACGGATTCCAGAACATGAATGACCTTCTCGAGTTTCGGCGTCAGCGAACCGACTTCATCTTTCAGACCGGGAATCAGTTCGTGCTGAACCACATTCCAGCGTTGCATGATCAGGTCGTGTCGGGTAGCATCCATTGTGCGGGCTCTATGATGTTGGCGTGAGAACCTCATCATTCCAGAAATGGTGGCCCGCACCCGCCACTTTCGCCTCCTACAGCGAAATAAATCAACCATGCATTCGCTGTTTTGCAAGAGGTTCAATTTGCAATATCGAAATCGAAATCACCGAGGCCTACGCCTCAGTGATTTTTTGGCCTTTCGAACGAGGCTATCTGGAACTTGTAATTGATAACCAACGTTGCGGCGCACAATGACATCCGATTTTTCTCTTGCGTCAAACTGGCCGTCTCCTCGGCCATTATGTAGACTACTCAATTATGAATAGCACTCGGTCAGGCGATGCTGGCAAGCCTTGTGAACACTGGCTGAGCGGGGCTTGGTGGGCAGGAATGGTAGACATAATTTAAGGGA
>CAISUK010000320.1 GCA_903888645.1 uncultured Pseudomonadota bacterium
CTATAAGGCTCCTGGCCATGCACGGCGAAACACTACAGAGCCATGCACTGCACCTCTTTTTCCTTGCGGCTCCCGACTTTCTCGACATGCCAAGCGCCATTCCGATCCTGCATTCCCATCCCGAAATCGTAAAAGCAGGGCTCCTGCTCAAGGAGCTTGGTAACGAAATGAGCATCGCCACCACCGGCCGTGCAACCCATCCAGTCAGCCTCGTACTTGGCGGCGTGAGCAAAGCTCCCTCGAAAGAGCGGCTTAAAGAGATGAAGGAGATGATCTTGAAACGCCGGCCAGCCCTCGACAAGGCCACCGAATTTTTCAGGACGCTCTCAATTCCGGAGTTCGTCCGTGAAACCGAGTTCATTTCATTGCGCAACGGCAAGGACTATCCGTTTATCGGCGGCGACCTTGTATCGACCGATGGTGTCGTCCGCGACGAGAACGACTACCTGCAGATGACCAACGAATACCTCGTCGACTTCTCGACATCGAAGTTCACCCGCCTGAGCCGCCACTCCTCTGCGGCGGGAGCACTTGCCCGGTTCAACAACAATTCAAGGCTTCTCGGGCATCGCGCTCACGAGATTGCCGCATCGTTGGGTCTCGAACCAATATGTCATAACCCGTTCATGAACAATATCGCCCAACTCGTGGAGTGCCACCACATCTTTGAAAACGCCGAAATGCTGATCGAAAGTCTGCTTGACGACGACCTGCAGGAGATCAGAACGTCATACAAACCGAAGGCAGGCGCAGCAACCGGAGCTGTTGAAGCACCTCGGGGAATTCTCTATCACCATATGGAAACTGATACGGAAGGCAAAGTAGTCAAGGCCGACTGCATCATTCCAACTACACAGAACAACGCCAATATCCATTACGACCTGCATGCGCTTGCCGCCGAGGCCGTGAAGGATGGGAAAACCGACCGTGAGACTGAAAAGCTCTGTGTCATGCTGGTAAGGTCATACGACCCCTGCATATCATGCTCGGTGCATTGAGCTTGGGAGCGCCGGGCTCCAGCCCGGCCCCCTCCCGATAGAATTCGGAACGGCATTATAACGATGGCAGTACCCCCATCTGCATTAGTCTCAAAGGTCGCATCCTTATTTTCGGCTATTTTTATGCTCGATGATAAAATCAGCCGAAAAACACTGTAGCCGATACCAGTTTCCACCTTCTTCCTGTCAGAATCTGAAGCGCTGCAGCATCCTGCCGATCAGTTCATAAACCACGTCTCCGTGACTACTCTGAACGAGGACAGCTTCGGTGCAAGGCATCAATCACCCGCCCATAGCCGTGAGATGGGTACGGCATAGAGCCTGTCACCAAATCCTGCAACAGATTCGCCATCGTAGAGCACCACACCTGCTGCAAAGTTATTTTGCACGGCGTCTTTCAGCTTGCGCAGGCCCTTGAAATCATCGCCGGTTACGGTTGAAGCCGCCTTGACCTCCACTCCTGCCACAAGCCCTTCGGATTCCAGCACCACATCGACTTCGACCTGATCCTTGTCACGGAAATGGCTGAAGGCGACAGCTTCTTCATGCCAACTGGCCAATCGTCGCAACTCCTGATAAACGAATGTTTCCAGCAGCCTGCAAAACAGTTGGCGATCCCCCCACAGGGAGTTACCGTTCAATCCAAGCAAGGCGCAGGCCAGTCCAGTGTCGCCTACATGCAGCTTGGGTGTCTTTACCAGCCGCTTCATCCGGTTCCTGTGCCATGAAGGCAATTCGTCCACCAGAAAAATCCGGGACAAGAGCGTCAGATATTCGCGAATTGTCTGGCGGCTAATCTGAAACGGCGCAGCCAGCTCGGAGACATTTACCAGGCACGCGGTTTGCCCCGCAGCCAGCGTCAGCAGGCGCGGCAGTGCGTCCATGGCGCTGATACGCGCCAGATCGCGAATATCCCGCTGAATCAGGGTCTCTGCATAATCACGATACCATGTGGCACTGCGGCGCTCGTTGGCACGCGCCAGAGCCGCAGGAAAACCTCCGGCGACCACCCGTTGCGCCAAGGTTTTCCCAAGGCGCATTCCTGATGTACCAGCCTTGAAATCCGATGCAAACAGACGGGAAAGAAACCTGCAGGGTTTTCCGCCTAACTCCGCCTGCGACAACGGATGCAGTCGCAGAATTTCCATGCGGCCAGCCAGCGAATCCGCAAGTTTCGGCACCAGCAGCACATTGGCCGACCCCGTCAGGATGAAGCGACCGGGCAACCGGCGGGCATCCACCGCAGCCTTGATCGAGGTAAACAGTTCCGGTACCCGCTGCACCTCGTCCAGCACCGCCCGTTCCGGCAAATCGGCCACATAACCGATCGGATCGGTCTGGGCCGCCGCCCGCTGGACATCATCATCAAAAGTGAAATAGGCAAAACCGGCCTCATCGCCCACCAGTCGGGCCAGCGTGGTCTTGCCGCACTGCCGAGGGCCGTGGAACAGAACCACCGGCGAATCTGCCAGAGCTTCCACGATGCGCGGGCGCAGAAAACGGGGATGGATGGTCTCTTCACTCATGACGGCTATCTGTAATTCAATCTTCGGCCAATTGCAAGATTCTGTTCGTCTGATTGTCGGCGATGATACGTCCAGTTGTCAATATAGATAACAATGATCACATCGCCACATCCCCGTTCATGTATCAGGAGAAGAAAACGCTACGCTCAGTACCCGTTCTGAGCCGATGCTGTTATTGGCATTTGCATTACGAGGTACTATCGCGACAAAGACACCAAAGAGATCGATCTGCTCATTCATCAGGACAGGACACTCTATCCCGTCGAAATAAAAAAATCGGCAAGTCCGGGAAAAGAGGCCATTCGCCACTTCGAGGTACTTCAAACCCTGAAACAACCGATCGGGCAGGGATGCATTATCTCGCTTGCCCCCATGTTTCTCCCGATCACATCAACCATCGATAACGTACC
>CAISUK010000321.1 GCA_903888645.1 uncultured Pseudomonadota bacterium
ATGGGCAACGGCGGGAGGTCAACCTGATGCTGCTCGATGACGAATCGGCGCTCGGCGATTACGTGCTCGTCCAGGCCAGCGGGCTCGCCTTTGAGCGTGTCGACCCGGACAGGGCGGCAGCCACACTGGCCGTGATCGACCGGATAGCCGCCGAGGGCGTTGCCGACGTGCTTGCCTGGTGATGACCACCGCCGCCGCGTATCACCGCGACAATCCTTCCGCATTGGTCGAAGCCGCCTACGCGCGCATCCTCAGCGAGCGCATGAACGGTTTGCCAATACTGAATCCGTTGCTCTCGGTACGCGCCATCGGCTTCGCGCGGTGGCACGAAGAGTGGCGCGGCATCGTCTTGACACCCTGGTGCATGAGCCTGTTGCTGTTACCCGCCGAAGCAGGCAACAGCCGGCCAGCGCAGCCTGGCAATCAGCGCTGCTATCGAGAATTTCCAGCCGGCACATTTTCTTTTCTCGCCAGCAGCGAAGAGGAAGTGGGCCCTTTTCTCAGTTGCGCGCTGATTTCGCCAATGGCCGGATTCGCCTGCCAGAATGACGCCGTCCTGACCGCCGAGGCGGCCCTGATCGGGCTGTCACAGCCGCCAGCGGGAGAAGCGCCGCGAGCCGCCGAAGAGAGCGCCGTGTGTGGTCGGCGGCGATTCCTGGGAATCCGTCGCTAACGAGCTCTCAAGCGGTCGGCCGCTGCTCGAATCCAAAAAAACGTTGCGCTTCGGCCAGTTCGACATGGAGATGATCGACGCGTGCGCTGGGTGGTCCGCGGCGCGCCCAGGCGATCAGGCGTGCGACAGCCTCGCCGTCGCCGCAGAGGCAAGCCTCGACGCTGCTGTCGCGCCGATTGCGTACCCAGCCGGTGACGCCGAGTTCGTCAGCGGCGGCGACCATGCTCCAGCGATAGCCAATGCCCTGGACGCTGCCGGTGACGATGATGTGGCGAGTTTCCACAGTCAGCCCTTTGCTTGGCCGTCGATGGCGGTAAGAATGCCCTGCATCAATGCCAGCGGCGTCGGCGGGCAACCTGGTATCGCCACGTCCACCGGAATGACATTGGAAACTCGACCGGAACTGGCGTAGCTCTCGCCGAAGATTGCGCTGCTGTTACCGCAGCCGCTGCCACAGTCACCGACAGCGACTACCAACTTCGGCGCCGGTGTGCACTCCCAGGCGCGCTTCAGCGCCGTTTCCATGTTCTTGGTCACCGGGCCGGTGACCAGCAGCATGTCGGCATGCTTGGGGCTGGCGGCAAAGCGAATGCCGAGCGCTTCCAGATTGTAGTAAGGATTGCAGAGGGCGTGAATTTCCAGTTCGCAGCCGTTGCAGGAGCCGGCGTCCACCTGACGGATCACCAGGGCCCGGCCGAGCTTCGCCAGCATTGCCCGTTCGAGGCGCTGCGCCGAGGCCCGCAACGCCTCGTCGGCGATGGGCGGGGTCTCGGTCTTGATGCCGGTGACGGCGATCTGTTTGAGCATGTGCAGCATGATGTTCGAGTACTTAGAGATCCACGCCGGAGTAGGACAGGTTGAACGATTTGTTGATCAGCGGAAAGTCCGGAACGATGTTGCCCATGATCGCATGTTCGAGCGCCGGCCAGATCTGCCAGGAGGGGTCGTGGGGATGGCAGCGGCGAATACCGCCGGCACCGTCCGCCTCCAGCGCGACGAGTACATCGCCGCGCCAGCCTTCGATCCAGCCAACGCCGAAAGCGCCATTGGCCGCCGGTGGCAGGGTCGCGCGCAGTTCGCCGGCCGGCATCGCCGCCACGATGTCGCGGATCAAGCGCAGCGACTCGGCGATTTCCTCGAAACGCAGCGTCACGCGCGCTGCCACATCGCCATTGCGATGAGTGGCGACGCGTACATCGAGCATGTCATAGGGCGGCAGCGGATTCTGCTGGCGCAAGTCCCAGACCTGGCTGCTGGCGCGCCCGGCCAAGCCGGAAACGCTCAATTCGCTGGCGATTTTCGGCAGCAGGCGACCAGTGGTCAGAAACCGATCCTGCAGGCCGGCGTGATCGTCATAAATATTCTTGAGCACGCGGACTTCCCGCTCGATGGCGCTGCACTGGGCGAGCAGTGTTTCGCCACCGCCGACGGGCAGATCCACCGATACGCCGCCGGGAACGATGGCGTCCATCATGAAACGGTGGCCGAACAGCGTCGCATTTAGCCGCAGCCAGTCTTCCTTGAGGCGCATGAACTGGGCGAGGCCGAAGGCCAGCGCGGCATCGTTGCCTAGATAGCCAAGGTCGCCGAGATGGTTGCCGACGCGTTCCCGTTCAAGAAACAGCGCCCGCAACCACTGCGCGCGCAACGGCACGGCGCAGCCGGAGAGCGATTCGGCGGCCTGGCAATAAGCCCACGCATAGGTCACTGTCGAATCACCGGAAATGCGGCCGGCGAGCCGGTAGCCTTCATGTAGTTTGAGACTTTCGAAGCGCTTTTCGATTCCCTTATGCACCCAGCCGAGCCGCTGTTCCAGGCGCATCACCCGCTCGCCGACGATGGAAAAGCGGAAGTGGCCCGGCTCGATGATGCCGGCATGGATAGGGCCGACCGGGATTTCGTGCACGCCGTCGCCCTCGACGCGCACGAACGGGTAATCCTCGGGCTGTGGCGGAAACTGGCGGGAGGCATCGGCGTCGCGGCGCAGCGGAAAGAAATCGGCTGGCCAATTGGCATGGCGCAGCCAGGGGCGGTTGTCGCAATCCGTACCAATGGCACGAATGCCAAGCAGGTCGAAGGTAGCGCGCTGCTGGCGATTGGCCGCCGGAAAGATTCCGGCAAGGTCGGGGTAGTCCGGGTTTTCCGCTGGCAGCGGCAGGCTCACAAGCGCCAGGCCCTCGGCGAGAGCGAAGGCGACATGCAGCGCGAAGCCTGCCTGCCGATCGCGTTCGTCGCTGCCCCAAAGCGCGACGAAGCGCCCGCCTATGCTCTTGGCGTGGGCCGCGAAAGCGAGCAATCCGGCCGAGTCTGTCCGCGCCCTGAATGTCGCCAGGCCACCGGGCAGCTTTTCGAATTCAAGTGGTTGATCGAGGGTTTGGTCAATTAGTTGCATGACTATCCGATCAGCTTGGCGGCAGTCCGGTACCAGTCGGCCAGGTAGGGCGGAATCCATAGGCCAAGCACGAGCACGAGTACGAGATGGGCGAACACCGGCAGCAAGGCCGGCGGATGCGGCAACCGCTTCACCGTCGTATCGCCGAACACCATCGGCTGGACCTTGCCGAAGATCGAGGCGAAGGCGACGCCGAGCGCCATCAACAGGAAAGGCGTCGCCCACGGTTGCTGCTTCATGGCGGTGGTGAGGATCAGGAATTCACTGGCGAAGACGCCGAATGGCGGCATGCCGAGGATGGCCAGCGAACCCAGCAACAGGCCCCAGCCGACCGTCGGGCTGACCTTGATCAGGCCGCGGATATTGTCGATCACCTGGGTGCCGCTCTTCTGCGCGGCGTGGCCGACGGCGAAGAAGATCGCCGACTTGGTCAGCGAATGCA
Organism: uncultured Pseudomonadota bacterium; assembly: GCA_903888645.1. Taxonomy (GTDB): domain Bacteria; phylum Pseudomonadota; class Gammaproteobacteria; order Burkholderiales; family Rhodocyclaceae; genus CAISUK01. The sequence goes on from CAISUK010000321.1 coordinate 3,508, forward strand.
CTGTCATATGCAGCAGCCCGGCGAAATTGGCCACCGGACCGCCCATGCCAAACGCAAACGTGATAATGCCCATGTGCTCGATCGACGAATAGCCGAACAACCGCTTGATATCCTTCTGCCGCGATAGCGCGAAGGCGGCGACCACCACCGAAAGCATGCCGAAGCCCATCATCAGCAGGCTCGCCAGGTTGCTCTGCAGCGCTCCGTCGGCTAGTACCTTGCAACGTACCACGGCGTACAGCGCCACGTTCAGCAGCAGTCCGGAAAGCACCGCCGAAACAGGCGTCGGGCCTTCGGCGTGGGCGTCGGGCAGCCAGTTGTGCAGCGGCACCAGGCCAACCTTGGTGCCATAACCGACCAGCAGAAAGACGAAGGCCAGCGATAGCACGGTCGGTTCCAACTGGCCCTTGACGGCATCGAGGTGCGTCCACAGCAAGGCGCTGCCCTGGTGGCCGAGCACTTTTTCGGCGGCGAAATAGAGCAGGATGGTGCCGAACAAGGCCTGGGCGATGCCGACGCCGCAGAGGATGAAATATTTCCAGGCGGCTTCCAGCGATGCCGCCGTGCGGTAGAGCGATACCAGCAGCACCGTGGTCAGCGTCGCCGCCTCCATGGCCACCCAGAGAATGCCCATGTTGTTGGTCGTCAATGCCAGAAGCATGGTAAACATGAACATCTGGAACATGCTGTGGTAAAGGCGCAGGCGACCACTGGTCAGGCGGCCGTGCTCATGTTCGATGCGCATGTAGGGCCGCGAAAAGATAGAGGTGGTGAAGCCGACGAAAGCGGTCAGCGCGACCAGAAAGACGTTGAACGAATCGATGAAGAACTGTTCGTCGAAGAAGCGCTGCGGCCCGTCATCGATGATGCGTTTGGTGAGCACCGCGGCAGCGAGAAAAGTCAGCAGGCTGAAGACGGCATTGATCTCGGCCGCGACCCTGCGGTGGCCAGTCAGCGCCAGCACCAAACCGCCCAGAAGAGGAATGCCGAGGACGAAAAGAAACTCCATCAATCGTCCTTCAGCTGTTCCAGATGGCGAATGTCAAGTGAATCGAACTGTTCGCGGATCTGGAAGAAGAACACGCCGAGGATGACCATGCCGACCAGCACATCCAGCGCGATGCCCAGTTCGACCACCATCGGCATGCCGTAGGTGGCGCTGGTGGCGGCGAAGAACAGGCCGTTTTCCATGGACAGGAAGCCGATCACCTGCGGCACCGCCTTTGACCGCGTGATCATCATGAGGAAGGCGAGCAGCACCGCCGCCATGGCGATGCCCAGCGTCGAGCGGGTAATGGTGCCGGCCAGTTGCGAGATCGGCAGCGCCAGATTGAAGGCGAAGATGACCAGGACAATGCCGATCAGCATGGTGGTGGGGATGTTGATCAGCGTCTCGACGTCCCATTTGACATTGAGGCGGCGAATCAGCCGATGCAGGATCCATGGCAGCAGCATGACCTTGAGCAGCAGGGTGATGCCCGCCGAGACATACAGATGATTTTGCCCGGTGGCGTAGGCGACCACCGCCGTCGAGGCGCAGAGCACGGCGCCTTGGGCCATGAACAGGTCGATCAGCGAAAGGATGCGCCGCTGCGACAGCATGGCGAATGAGAGCAGCAACAGAATCGCCGCCAGCAGGTTGATGATCTGGCCGAAATAGGGCGACGCGGCGTTCATTGCCCACATCCCTTTGCCGTCATTCCGGCGAAAGCCGGAATCCAGTATGGCGCGTCATTCCGGCACATGGCCGAATTTGGTAACTGATTCGCCTTTTCTGGATTCCGGCCTTCGCCGGAATGACGAATAATTTTACATGCCGCGTTCATTTCCCGGCCTCCAGCAGCAGATGGACGAGCATCGCGAGCACGGCCAGCAGGAAGGCGGTGCCGAGGAATTCCGGGGCGCGGAAGATGCGCATCTTGGCGCTGAGGGTCTCGATCAGGGCGAGGATGACGCCACCGACCGCCAGTTTGAAGAGCAGTGCCGGCATGGCAATCAGCAACGTCTCTATGCCGACGCCCTGTGGAATCCCCCAAGGGAAGAACAACGCCAGGCCGATGCAGGAATACGCGTAGAGCTTGAGCGAAGCCGCCCATTCAATCAGGGCGAGATGACGCCCAGAATATTCCAGGATCATCGCTTCGTGGATCATCGTCAATTCGAGGTGCGTAGTCGGGTTGTCGACCGGTACCCGGGCGTTTTCGGCCAGTGAAACCATGGTGAAGGCGACCCCGGCGAAGGCCAGCGATGGGTAGATGGCGAACTCCCGGTGGCCGAGGGTTTCGACGATGATCGCCAGCGAGGTCGATTGCGAAATCAGCGACGTGGTGAAGAACACCATGAGCAACGCCGGTTCGGCAAGGAAGCCAATCAGCATTTCGCGGCGGGCACCCAGTGAGCCGAACGAGGTGCCGACATCCATACCGGCCAGGGCAATGAAGACACGCGCCAGGGCGAAAATGCCAACCAGGGCGATGGCGTCGGCCGCCGCCGCGAAAGGCAGGTCGGTCGACAGGGTCGGCACGATCAGGCTGGCCAGCGCCATGCAGGCAAAGATGATGTAGGGTGCGGCACGGAACAGGCTGGAGGCGTTGCCGGCCAGCACCACTTCCTTTTCGAACAGCTTGGCGATTTGCCGATAGGGCAGCATCAAGGGCGGCGCCGAACGGTTCTGCAACAAGGCGCGGCATTGGTTGACCCAGCCGCTCAGCAGCGGCGCCAGCACCAAGGCGGCGATCAGCTCGAGGAACTGCAGGAGGATGCCGGCGGCGAGGTTGGCGTTCATGTCAGACATATCAGCCGCGAATCAGGAACAACAGCACGATCAGGGTGACGAAGCTGTAGAGCAGATAGACGGAGATCCTGCCTTGCTGCAGGAAGGCGACCATCCGCGTGCCCATGTCGGCGGCGCGCGCCACCGGCAGGTATAACCAGTACCAGAAATGATCCTCGACGACGATGCTGTAGCGCGGCGCCTTGTCGAATGAGCCGGGTTCCTCGCGGGTCATTCGGTAGAAAGGCGAGAAAACCTGGCGCAACGGTTGGCCGAAACCTTCCGAGGTGTCCTGCATGCGGGCGCTCTGAAGCGTCCAGCCGCAGTCCCAGGCGCCGGTGATGCGTACCCGGCCGTGCCAGAAGCGGCGCACCAGCATGAAGGTGGCGGCGCCCACCGCAAGTATGACGAGCAGGAAGACCAGTGGTTCGTAGCTGGCCCGGTTTTCCGAGACTGGCGCGAGCAGCAGCCAGCCGCCGGAACGCACCGCGGCACCAAGCCCGGTACCGACCAGCAGTTGCGTGACAGCGTCGAGCTGTTCGATGACGAATACCGGAAAGATGCCCAGGGCGACGCACAACCCGCCCAGCCAGATCATGGCGATGCGTTCGAGCAGGCCAGCGTCATGTGCTTCGGCGAGCCTCTCCTCGCGCGGCTGGCCGAGGAAGATGATGCCGAAGAACTTCACCATGGCATAACCGGCGATGGCCGCGGTGAGCGCCACGGCGGCGGCGGCGACCGGAATCAGCATGTTGATGTAGCCGTGCGGCAGGCCCGGCGTGAACAGGAAGCTCTGCAGCAGCAGCCACTCTGAAACGAAACCATTGAGCGGCGGCAGACCGGCCGAGGCCAACACGCCGAGCAAGGACAGCCAGGCCACCCACGGCATCTTGTGGATCAGCCCGCCGAGCTTGCCGAGACTGCGCTCCTTGGTCGCGTGCAATACGGCGCCGGTGGCGAGGAACAGCAGGCTCTTGAAGGCAGCATGGTTGAGGCAGTGGTAAAGCACGGCGGTCAGCGCCAAGGCAGCCAGGATCGTCATGTCGAAGCCGTCAAAGGTCAGCGCCAAACCAATGCCGACGAACAGCAGGCCGATGTTCTCGATTGACGAATAGGCCAGCAGCCGCTTCATGTCCGTCTGCACGGCCGAGAAAATGACGCCGAACAATGCCGTAAACAGGCCGAGCATGAGGACGACCACGCCCCACCACCATAGCCGCGTTTGCAAGAGGTCGAAGCTGACCCGCAGGAAGCCGTAGATGGCTGTTTTCAGCATGACGGCGCTCATCATCGCCGACACCGGCGAGGGCGCCGCCGGGTGCGCTTCGGGCAACCAGACGTGCAGCGGCACCAGTCCGGCCTTGGCGCCGAAACCGAACAGGGCGAGGCCAAAAGCGGCGGTGGCCCAGAAGCCATCCGGATGCATCATCCGCATATGGGCGAACGTGTAATCGCTGACGCCATTGCTGGCGGCCATGTCGTTGCCGCCCTGCAACACGCCGAAGGAAAGCAGGATGCCGATGGCGCCGATATGCGCGATCAATAGATAGAGATAGCCGGCGCGGCGGATTTCGGGGTTGCGGTGGTCGGACGTGACCAGGAAAAATGATGACAATGCCATCAATTCCCAGGCGACCATGAAGGCATAGGCGTCGTCGGCGAGCAGCACCAGCGCCATGCTGGCGAGAAAGATGTGGTACTGCAGACATTGCAGACCGGGGGCGGTTCCCTCGCCCTTGCGCAGGTAACCGGCGGCATAAATTGAGATGCCGGCGGCAATGCCGCCAAGGATGACCAGGAACAGCGCCGACAGCGAATCGAGGCGCAAATGGAAAGGCAGGTCGGGCAGCCCCAGCGGCAACACCACGGTTTCGGGCACTTCACCGAGCGCGGCGAAGGCCACGCCGGCGATCGCCAGGCCGACCGCGGCACCGAGCGGAAACAACGTGCGCGCGACGTAGCGCAGATTGCGCTGCGCCACCATGCCGGCGAGGCCGAGCAGCAGCCAGCACAACACCAGAGCAAGCAGCCAGTCGATAGCGAGGGGCGCTGCGAGTGCGTCCTGCATTAGTGTTGCGAACTCATTTCACGCGCATGCCTGGTTGGGCGCCGTCGTCGGGAGACAGGATGTACAGACCTGAGGTCTGTCCCGTCGCATCGGAGGCCGCCAGCACCATGCCTTCGCTCATGCCGAATTTCATCTTGCGCGGCGCCAGATTGGCGACCATGACAGTCAGCCGGCCGATCAGCAGCGCCGGATCGTAAGCCGACTTGATCCCGGCAAACACCTGGCGCGGCTTGTCCTCGCCAATGTCGAGTGCTAGCCGGATCAGCTTGTCGGCACCCTCGACATGGCCGGCATCGACAATGCGGGCAATACGCAGATCCACCTTGGCAAAATCGTCAATCGAAATGGTCGCAGCCACGGTGTCGCCACCAACTCCCTCTCCCTCGCGGGTAGAGGGCTGGGGTGAGGGGGTCGTTATTGCAACAAGTTGCTGATGCTCCCCATGCTGTTGCGGTGAATGGCTTTCGACGGTTGGCGCCAGCGATTCGCGATTGGCCTCGACGAGGGCTTGAACCTGCTTGGGGTCGATACGTGTCATCAAGTGCTCGTAATTATTGATCGGGTGATTGTGCAGCAACAGTTGGCCGGCGTCGGCCCATTGCAGCGGCGCGATGTTGAGAAACACCTCGGCGCGCTGGGCCAACTGCGGCAGGATCGGCTTGAGGTAAAGCGTCAGCAAACGGAAAGCGTTTATCAGCGCCGTGCACACGTAATGCAGCAACTCATCCTGCTGCGGATCCTTGGCCAGTTGCCAAGGCTGATGCTTGTCCACGAACTGATTGACCTGATCCGCCAGGGCCATGATCCGGCGAATGGCCTTGGCATAATCGCGCTCTTCGTAACTGGCGGCTATTTCGCTCGCTGCGGCATCGAAACCGGGCAGGTCAGTGGCAAAGCGGCCGGCAAGATCGGCACCCATCAGCTTGCCGCCAAATTTCTTCGCGATGAAACCGGCGGCGCGGCTGGCGATGTTGATGTACTTGCCAACCAGATCGCTATTGACCCGGGCGACGAAGTCGTCGAGGTTGAGGTCTAGGTCCTCCATCGTGCCGTTCAGCTTTGCCGCGTAGTAATAGCGCAGCCATTCCGCGTTGAGCCCTTGCTGCAGATAGCTTTCTGCGGTAATGAAGGTGCCGCGCGACTTGGACATTTTCTGGCCGTCGACGGTGAGGAAGCCGTGGGCGAAAATGCTCGTCGGCGTCCGGTAGCCGGCGCACTCAAGTTCGGCGGGCCAGAACAGGGCGTGAAAGTAGAGAATGTCTTTGCCGATGAAGTGATACAGCTCGGCGCTCGAATCGCGGTTCCAGAAGGCGCCAAAATCGATGCCGAGCCGGTCGCACAAATTGCGAAACGAACCCATGTAACCGATCGGCGCATCCAGCCAGACGTAGAAGAACTTGCCCGGGGCATCCGGGATCTCGAAGCCGAAATACGGGGCATCGCGGGAGATGTCCCAATCAGTCAGCTTGTTCTCGCCGGCGGCGCCCAGCCATTCCTGCATCTTG
>CAISUK010000322.1 GCA_903888645.1 uncultured Pseudomonadota bacterium
CACTCGATGCTGTCGCCATGGCCAGTGGCACCCGCTATCTGCTCGGCGAGCACGATTTTTCCGCTTTCCGCGCCGCCGAATGCCAGGCGAAGACGCCCGTGAAAACCCTTTACTCCGCCGCAGTTTCGCGACAGGGCGACTACCTGCTCTTCGATTTCCACGCCAACGCGTTCCTTCACCACATGGTGCGCAACATCGTTGGCGCCTTGGTCTATGTCGGCAAGGGCGCCCACCCGCCCGAGTGGATCGATGCATTGCTCGCCAACCGCGATCGCACTCGTGCCGCGCCGACCTTTGCTGCCGCCGGGCTCTATTTCGCCGGTGCCGACTATCCTCACGAGTGGCGCATTCCGGAGGAGGCCCGTATCATTGCGCCCTTCTCGACCCTGCCCGTCTGAGCGCATGTCCCGCACCCGCATCAAGATCTGCGGCATCACCCGTAAAGAAGACTTGCGTGCTGCCGTGGCGCTTGGCGCCGACGCTCTGGGTTTCGTTTTTTATCCACCGAGTCCGCGCTTCCTGGACAGCGCTGCCGCCGCCGAATTGGTGCGCGAGGTCCCGCCCTTCGTGACCCGCGTCGGATTGTTCGTCAATGCTGCGGCCGCCGATATTCGCGCCACGCTCGCCGCCGTGCCGCTCGACCTCTTGCAGTTTCATGGCGACGAAGACGCCGCTTGTTGTGCGCAGTACGGCTTGCCCTACATCAAGGCGGCGCGTATGCGCCCCGGACTCGATTTGTTAGAATACGCGGCCTTGTTTCCCGACGCCCGGGCCATTCTGCTCGATGCTTATGTCGCGGGCTACGGCGGCGCTGGTGTCAGCTTCGACTGGTCTCTGATCCCGCGAGCCTTGCCCTTGCCGATGATTCTTTCCGGCGGCCTGACGCCCGAAAATGTTGCCGGAGCGGTACGGGCGGTGCGTCCGGCGGCGGTAGACGTGAGCAGTGGCGTCGAACTCGCCAAGGGCATCAAGGACGCAGCAAAGATCGCCGAATTCATTGCCGGAGTCAGAAATGCAGAGGTATGAGCTTCCCGACAGTCACGGACACTTCGGCCCTTACGGTGGCATTTTCGTTGCCGAGACCTTGATGCCGGCCTTGGAAGAATTGCGCCTGGCCTACGAGGCGGCGCAGACTGACGATGTGTTTCGCGCTGAATTCGAATACGACCTCAAACACTACGTCGGCCGTCCTTCGCCGATTTATCACGCAAAGCGCTGGTCCGGCCTGCTCGGTGGCGCGCAGATCTACCTGAAGCGCGAAGACCTAAACCATACCGGCGCGCACAAGATCAATAACTGCATTGGTCAGGCACTGTTGGCCCGCCGTATGGGCAAACCGCGCGTCATCGCCGAGACCGGTGCCGGCCAGCATGGCGTCGCGACAGCCACGGTGGCGGCGCGCTACGGCATGGAATGTGTCGTCTACATGGGCAGCGAGGATATCAAGCGGCAGGCCGCCAACGTCTATCGGATGAAGTTGCTTGGCGCCACGGTGGTGCCGGTCGAGAGCGGCTCGAAAACACTCAAGGACGCGCTCAACGAGGCGATGCGCGACTGGGTGACCAACGTCGGCAATACTTTTTACATCATCGGCACCGTCGCCGGCCCGCATCCCTACCCGATGATGGTGCGCGACTTCCAGGCGGTGATCGGTGACGAATGTCTGCGGCAGATGCCTGAGCACGTGGGCCGCCAGCCGGATGCCGTGATTGCCTGCGTCGGCGGTGGTTCTAATGCGATGGGTATTTTCTATCCGTACATTCCGGTCGATGGCGTCAAGCTGATTGGTGTCGAAGCCGCTGGTTACGGGATGGACACCGGTCATCATGCCGCCTCGCTGACCGCTGGTCGCCCCGGTGTGCTGCATGGCAATCGCACTTACCTGTTGCAGGACGAGGACGGCCAGATCACCGAAACCCATTCGGTCTCGGCCGGGCTCGACTACCCGGGCGTCGGTCCTGAACACGCCTGGCTCAAGGATAGCGGCCGTGCCGAGTATGTCACCATCACCGATGACGAGGCACTGCAAGCCTTTCATAACCTGTGCCGTTACGAAGGCATCATCCCGGCGCTGGAGTCCAGCCACGCGATTGCTTATGCCGCCAAACTGGCACCGACCCTCGGCAGCGACAAGGTTCTGCTGGTGAACCTTTCCGGTCGCGGCGACAAGGATATGCATACCGTCGCCGAAAAATCCGGCATTCAATTCTGAACCAATGTCACGCATTCAAACTACCTTTGCCAGTCTGCAAGCCACCGGGCGCAAGGCGCTGATTCCGTTCATCACTGCCGGCGACCCGGCACCCGAAGCGACGCTGCCGCTGCTGCGCGCCCTCGTCGACGGTGGTGCCGATATCATCGAACTGGGTGTGCCGTTTTCCGATCCGATGGCCGACGGGCCGACCATCCAGCGGGCTTCGGAGCGCGCCCTCAAACAGGGCATGACACTTCGCCGCGTGCTCGGCATCGTCGCCCAGTTTCGTACTGAAAATGCCGACACGCCGGTGGTCCTGATGGGCTATGCCAATCCGATCGAGGCGATGGGGTTGGAGCGGTTCGTCGCAGCGGCTAAAGACGCCGGCGTCGATGGCGTACTGGTGGTCGATTACCCGCCGGAAGAGGCCGCCGCGTTTGCCCGCGTGATGCGCGCTGCCGGGCTCGATCCGATCTTCCTGCTGGCGCCCACCTCGACCGAGCAGCGTTTTGCCGATGTGGCGGAACTTGGCAGCGGCTATCTCTATTACGTGTCGCTGAAAGGTGTCACCGGATCAGCCAATCTCGATTTCGCCGACGTGGCACAGCGCATTCCGCTGATTCGCGCCAAGGTCGGCATGCCGGTCGGGGTCGGCTTTGGCATCCGCGATGCCGAGAGCGCCCAGCGTATTGCCGAAGTCGCCGATGCAGTGGTCATCGGTAGCCGCATCATCGAGGAAATCGAGAACTCGCCAGTGGCCGAGGCAGCGGCGCGGGTCGCTGCATTCCTCCGCGGCATCCGAGTCGCGATCGATCATCCTGACCATGGACATGGAGAACTGGGACGATGAACTGGTTGCAGAAACTGCTGCCACCGAAAATCAAGCGGGCCGAAGGCGTCAAGAAATCGATCCCCGAAGGTCTCTGGTGCAAATGTCCGGCCTGCGAGGCGGTGCTCTACAGTTCCGACCTGGCGAACAATCAGAGCGTTTGCCCGAAATGCAATCATCATCACCGCATCGGTGCCCGGACGCGCCTTGATCTGCTGCTCGATCCTCAAGGCCGCTTCGAGATCGGCGCCGAAGTATTGCCAGTCGATCCGCTCAAGTTCAAGGACGGCAAGCGTTATCAGGATCGTCTGGCCGGCGCCCAGTCGGATACGGAAGAGGCCGATGCCATGGTGGTCATGCAGGGCGCCATCAAGACGTTGCCGGTGGTGGTGGCCTGTTTTGAATTTGAATTCATGGGCGGCTCGATGGGCTCCGTGGTTGGCGAGCGTTTTGTGCGCGGCGTCAAGGCCGCCATCGAACAGCAACTGCCCTTCATCTGCATTACGGCGACCGGTGGCGCGCGCATGCAGGAAGGTCTCTTTTCGCTCATGCAGATGGCCAAGACCACAGCGGCGGTGACCTTGCTGGCGAAACAGCAGTTGCCATTCATTTCGCTCCTCACCGATCCGACCATGGGTGGCGTCTCGGCCAGCTTTGCCTTTGTCGCCGATATCGTCATTGCCGAACCCGGTGCCCTGATCGGTTTTGCCGGTCCGCGCGTCATCGAGCAGACGGTGCGCCAGACGTTGCCTGCCGGCTTCCAGCGTGCCGAATTCCTGGTCGAAAAGGGTGCCGTCGACCTCATCGTCGATCGCCGCGAGTTGCGCGACAGACTGGTGTCGCTGCTGACCCTGCTGCAGCGGGTACCTGCCGTCTAACTGCGGGCGCCGGGCGCCTGTGCACGCGATCGCCGCGGCGATCCGGATTCATGGACAAGACTTTTTCCGACTGGCTGGCCTATCTTGCTGCGCGGCATCCGCGCGGCGAGGCCGGTATCGAACTCGGTCTGGATCGCGTCGCCGCCGTCAGGCAGGCGTTGGCGCAGCGACAGACTGTCCCCGTGGTGATCGTGGCCGGCACCAACGGCAAAGGTTCGACGTGTGCCATGCTCGAGCGCATCCTGTTGTCGGCTGGCTATCGCGTCGGCCTCTACACTTCACCGCACCTGCTGCGCTACAACGAACGCGTCCGCATCGACGGACAGCCGCTTGACGACGCAGCGCTGTGTGCGGCTTTTGCCCGGGTCGAACAGGCCTGCGGCGACATTCGCCTGACCCACTTCGGCCTGACCTACTTCGAGTTTGGCACGCTGGCGGCATGGGAGGCATTCGCTGCCCGGAGACTTGACGCCATCATTCTCGAGGCCGGCCTGGGCGGCAGGCTCGACGCCGTGAACGTTTATGACGCCGATTGCGCCATTGTCACCACCATCGATCTTGACCATACCGAATACCTCGGTCCTGATCGGGACGCCATCGGGCGTGAAAAGGCTGGTATTTTCCGCCCCGGCCGGCCGGCCATTTGCGGTGACGCCAACGTGCCGCAGCGTGTTCTGGATATCGCCCATGAGATGGACGTCGACTTGCAGATCCTTGGCCGCGATTTCTCTGTCCAGCGCCAGGAAGGCCAGTGGCAATTCCACGGTCGCGGCGTTCGACGCAGTGGACTGGCCTATCCGGCGCTGCGTGGCGCCAGCCAGTTGAACAATGCCGGTTGCGTCCTGGCGGCACTGGATGTTCTGCATGAGCGCCTGCCGGTGGCGATGCAGGATGTTCGTCGCGGCCTTCTCGAAGTCGAACTGCCCGGCCGCTTTCAGGTCTTGCCGGGGCGGCCGACCGTGATCCTCGATGTCGCCCACAATCCGCAGGCAGCGCGCATCCTGGCCGACAACCTGGGCAACATGGCCTTTCATCCGACCACCTGGGCGGTGTTCGGCATGATGGCCGACAAGGACATCGGCAGCGTCATCGAGGCCTTGCGCGGGCGCGTCGATCGCTGGCTGCCGTGCGCGCTGCCGGGCTCCCGCGCCGCCAGCGCCGAGCACTTGGCGCGGCTGCTCGATGCGGCCGGAATCGCTGTCGAAGGTGTCTTCCCGACACCGGCGCTGGCCTTCGCTGTGGCGCTGGAGCGCGCCAGCGAAGATGATAGAATTCTCGCCTTCGGATCGTTCCTTACGGTGGCCGACGTCATGCAAAAACTGGCTCGGCCAGCCTGAATCGAATGGCGGAACAACAACTGGCTCCCAATCAGGCAGTGGCTGGCCTCCCGGTCGACTTGAAGAAGCGCGCGCGCCGCCGTCTGGTCGGCGCCACCGCCCTCGCCCTGCTGGCCGTGATCGTTCTGCCGATGGTGATGGACCAGGAACCGAAACCGACCTCCCAGGATATTCAGATACGCATTCCGACCCAGGATGGCAGCACCTTTGCTGCGCGAATTCTGCCCAGCAAGCCTGCACCAACCCCCTTGCCGCCGGTTCAGGTGACACCGAAAGAAACGGCCGTGGCTCCGCCGCCGCCTTTGGCTGTCGTGCCCGACGCCAAGCCCCAGATCAAGACGGACATCAAGACCGAAGCGAAGCCAGAAACCAAAGCTGAAATCAAGCCCGAGCTAAAGCCCGAGCTAAAGCCTGAAACCAGGCCCGCGCCTTCTGCAGTTCCGGCCGCAAAACCGCCAGCCGCAGGCGACACGCCGAGCGAAAAAACCCAGAGCAAGAAGCCTGACGAAGTACGTGCCGCGGCCATTCTCGGCGGCGACGAGAATGCACCGCAGTGGGTGGTGCAATTGGGTGCTTATCAGGATCAGGGCAACATCAAGCTCCTGCAAAAAAAGATCAAGGAACTCGCGCTGCCGTTCTATACGGAGAAAGTGGATACGTCGCAGGGCTCCCGTATTCGCGTCCGTGCCGGACCTTTCGATACGCGTGAGGCGGCGGAAAAGGCGCAGGGCCGACTGAAAAAGATTGCCGCCGGCGGTCCGAGCGGCGGCGTCGTGGCGCAAAAGTAGTCGATGACGGTTTTTGATTACGCAGTGCTTGCGGCCATCGCCGCATCGCTGCTGCTGGGAATGTGGCGCGGGGTCGTCAGCGAAGTGTTGGCCTTGCTCGCCTGGGTGGCGGCCTTTTTTGCGGCGCGGGCATTGGCGCCAACGTTGAGCCCGCTATTTGTTCGTTTCACGCATGAGGCGGCGATGCAATACGTGGCCGCCTTCGCTGCGGTTTTTGTTGCTGTACTGGTGCTATTCGCGATCGGCCGGATGGTGATGGCGAGCCTGTTGCGGGCAGCAGGCTTGGGCTGGGCCGATCGTTTGCTCGGCATGGTGTTTGGTATCGGCCGCGGTCTGCTGATTGTCCTGGCAGCAGTTCTGCTGGGCGGCATGACACCGTTGCCGCGCGAAGACTGGTGGCGCGATGCAATGCTGGCGCCGCCTTTGGAAACCGCCGTGGTGGCCGGGAAACCCTGGTTGCCTAAGGCGGTGGCGCAACGAATTCGTTTCAGATAGGTGCAACCATGTGCGGGATATTGGGCGTCGTCGCGACGACAGCGGTAAACCAGCTTCTTTATGACGGCCTGCAAGTGCTTCAGCATCGCGGCCAGGATGCTGCGGGAATATCCACTGCCGAGGGCGGACGCTTCCATATGCACAAGGGTCCGGGCTTGGCGCGGGATGTTTTTCGCACCCGCAACATGCGCAACCTGGCCGGCAACTGGGGCATCGCCCATTGCCGCTATCCGACCGCCGGTTCTGCCTACAATCCGGCCGAAGCGCAGCCGTTCTACGTCAATTCGCCGCATGGGCTGATGCTGGCGCACAACGGCAACCTGACCAATGCCGAAGAACTCAAGCGCGACATGTTCCTTCAGGACCTGCGCCATATCAATACCAATTCCGATTCCGAAGTCTTGCTTAACGTCCTGGCCCACGAACTGCAGGCGGCGACCAAAAAATATCAGCTCGACCCGGAAACCATCTTCAAGGCAGTGGCCGGCGTGCATCGTCGCGTTCGTGGCGCCTATGCCGTGGTGGCGATGATTTCCGGCTATGGCCTGCTCGCCTTTCGCGACCCATTCGGCATCCGGCCGCTGGTCATCGGCCGCAACACCACGGCCGCCGGCGACGAATACATGGTCGCCTCGGAGAGCGTTGCCATTGATACCCTCGGCTTCAAGCTGCTGCGCGACGTCGAGCCGGGCGAGGCGGTGCTGATCCGCACCGATGGCCACTTCGAAAGCCGGCAGTGCGCAGAAAGAATCCTTCATGCGCCGTGCATGTTCGAGTTTGTCTATCTGGCGCGTCCCGATTCGGTGATCGACGGCGTCTCGGTCTATGAAACGCGAGTCAAGATGGGTGAATTTCTCGCCGACAAATTGCGCCACACGATGCCGCACCTGGAGATCGACGCGGTCATTCCGATTCCCGATTCAAGCCGCCCATCGGCCATGGAACTGGCCAATCAACTCGGCTTGCCGTATCGCGAAGGCTTCGTCAAGAACCGCTACATCGGCCGCACTTTCATCATGCCGGGGCGCGCCGCACGGCGTAAATCGGTGCGCCAGAAGCTAAATACCATTGGTATGGAGTTCCGCGGCAAGAATGTCATGTTGGTCGACGACTCCATCGTGCGCGGCACCACCAGCCGCGAGATCATCCAGATGGCACGCGATGCCGGAGCCAGGAAAGTCTACTTTGCATCGGCCTCGCCACCGGTGCGCCACGCCAACGTCTATGGCATTGACATGCCGTCGCGCAATGAGCTGATCGCGGCTTTTCGCAGCGACGAGGAGATTTGCCGCGAGATCGGCGCCGACGCCTTGATCTACCAGGATCTCGATGCGCTGCGGGCCGCGGTGCGCGCCGTCAATCCGGCGCTGTCAAGCTTTGAAACCTCCTGTTTCGACGGCCACTACATTACCGGCGATGTCACTGCTGCCTACCTTTCCAGTGTCGAGGCTGAACGCAATCGCCCGGTCGAGCAGGATATGGACGATGGCGAAAGTGAAAGCGATGGCTACGGCGACGGTGGTGACGGCGGCCAGCTCGACCTCAACCTCGTCCTGGCGCACTGAAGCCGGTTGCTAAAGGCGCGGTGTTGACGCCAAGATGCTGAACGTGTAATTTTCAGTTGGCGCCGATTTGAGTCAGCTTGCGGGCGCTTGATAAATCCAGCTAAAGCGAGCCGACCCGGTCCGCTTTGCTGGCCGGGTTTTTGTTTTGTGCGTCCGGTGGGCTTCCATCGGGCGCCAGTCATTGAAAGCGTCGATCATGTCCGAATCATTCGAATACGAATTCGATACCCTGGCGGTTCGCGCCGGCATCGAACGCAGCCAGTTCAACGAACACAGCGAAGCCCTTTACCTGACTTCGAGTTTCGTCTTCGCCAATGCGGCACAGGCAGCGGCGCGCTTTTCCGGCGCCGAGCCGGGCAATGTGTACGCGCGCTTCACCAATCCCACCGTAACCGTCATGCAGGAACGCCTGGCGGCGCTGGAAGGCGCCGAAGCCTGCATCGCCACTGCCTCCGGCATGGCCGCCATCATGTCCACGGTAATGGCGCTGATGCAGGGCGGTGAGCACATCGTGGCCTCGCAGAGCATCTTCGGTGCGACCCAGCAACTCTTTGGCAACATCCTGCCGAAATTCGGTGTGACGACCACCTTTGTTGCCGGAACGGATCCGCCGGCTTTTCGCGCCGCCGTCCAGCCGCGCACAAAATTGCTGTTCATCGAATCGCCCTCGAATCCGCTCACCGAGGTTTATGACATCGCTGCGCTGGCGACGATCGCCCATGACGCGGGCGTACTTTTGGTCGTCGACAATTGTTTTTGCTCGCCGGCACAACAGCGGCCCATTGAGCTCGGCGCCGACCTCGTCATCCACTCTGCTACCAAGTATCTGGATGGTCAGGGCCGTGTTCTCGGTGGCGCCGTGTGCGGGCGCAAGCTGCATACCGAGGAAGTCTTCAAATACCTGCGTACGGCCGGCCCGACCTTGTCCCCGTTCAATGCCTGGGTCATTCTCAAGGGCCTGGAAACCTTGCGCATCCGCACCCAGGCACAAGCCGCCAATGCGCTGGAGTTGGCGCGCTGGCTCGAAGCACAGCCGCAGGTGATGCGCGTCTTCTATCCCGGCTTGCCGTCGCATCCGCAGCATGAACTCGCCATGCGCCAGCAGGCCAGCGGTGGCGCCATCGTCAGTTTCGAAGTGAGCGGCGGCCGCGAAGCGGCATGGCGCGTCGTGGACAACTGCCGGATGGTTTCAATCACGGCCAACCTTGGCGACACGAAAACCACCATTACCCATCCGGCATCGACCACGCACGGCCGCATTTCTGCCGAGGCGAGGCAGGCTTCGGGAATCGGCGAAGGCTTGCTGCGTGTTGCGGTCGGACTGGAATCCGTTACCGACATCGAGCGCGATCTGGCCCGCGGGCTGGTTGCCTGACATGGCCGAACCGGAACCGCGTGCCGCCTGGCGTGGCGACCCGCATGAGCTGGCGTCATGCGTGATCGCAGCCGTTTTGCTGCCGTTGCTCCTGCAACTGCGGCTGCTGCCGGCGCTACTGGCCGGACTGTTGGTCTATGAACTGGTGCACCTTCTGGCGCCGTTGCTGCAGCGGCGCATATCGGGCGAGCGCGCCAAGTTGTTCGCCGTTGCGCTGCTCGCCGCTGTGGTGGTGGCCGCTGTTGCCGGGTTGATCTTCGCCGTCATGGCCTTTTTTCGCAGCGATGCCGGCAGCCTGAAAATGCTCTTTCAGAAGATGGCGGAAATCGTCGAAGGATCGCGTGCCTCGCTGCCGGATTGGTTGATCGAAAACCTGCCGAGCGCCGGTTCAAGTGGCGACGACATTCGTACAGCGATGGTGCATTGGTTGCGCACGCATGCCGGCGAGGTGCAATTGGTCGGCCGCGAAACTGCCCTGGCGGTGGCGCATATTCTGGTCGGCATGGTCATCGGCGCCATTGTTTCCCTGCATGAGGTGACAGCGCCGGAGGACCGTCGTCCGCTGGCGCGGGCACTCACCGAACGGGCCTCGCGGCTGGCCGAATCATTCCGCCGCATTGTCTTCGCCCAGGTGCGCATTTCGGCGATCAATACCGGGTTTACGGCGGTCTATCTGGCGATAGCGCTGCCCTTGTTCGGCGTTCAGTTACCGCTCGTGAAGTCGCTGATCGCGCTGACCTTCATCGTCGGCTTGCTACCGGTGATCGGTAACCTGGTTTCCAACACCGTGATCGTCGTGGTCAGCATGGCCCACTCGCCGGCAGTCGCGTTGTCGTCGCTCGCCTATCTGGTTGTCATTCACAAGCTCGAGTACTTCCTGAATGCACGCATTGTCGGTGCGCAGATTCGTGCCCATGCCTGGGAGCTGCTGCTGGCGATGCTGGCCATGGAAGCCGCCTTCGGTCTGGCCGGCGTGGTTGCCGCGCCGATCTATTACGCCTACCTGAAGGACGAGTTGTCGCGCCGGGGTCTGGTTTGAGCGTGCCGAGGCGCCGGCATTTTGACTTATCATTGCTGCCGTTTTCGCCTTCTCGGTGGTTCGTTAGCGCCGTCAACTCCGCCAATTCCAGCACGCACCATCCATGACATTCAAATTCGACACGCTGACACTGCACGCCGGCCAGGTTCCTGACGCCGATTACGGCGCTCGGGCACAGCCCATCTATTTCTCCACGTCCTTCGTTTTCAAGAACAGCGATCAGGCCGCGGCGCTTTTCAACATGGAACGCCCGGGCCACGTCTATTCGCGGATTTCCAATCCGACCAATGCAGTGCTTGAAGAGCGCATCGCCGCGCTCGAAGGCGGTGTCGGCGCCATCGCCGTTGCTTCCGGTCAGGCCGCGCTGCACCTCGCCATCGCCACACTGATGGGTGCCGGTGGCCACATCGTCGCCTCGCGCAGCCTCTACGGCGGCTCGCATAATCTGCTCGACTACACCTTGCCGCGCTTCGGCATCACCACCACCTTTGTCGATCCGCGCGACATCGATGCCTGGCGAACAGCCATCCGCCCCCAAACCCGCCTGCTGTTTGGCGAAACCCTGGGCAACCCGGGACTCGAAGTTCTCGACATTCCCCTGGTGGCCGAACTCGCTCATGCCAATGGACTGCCGCTGCTGATCGACTCGACCTTCACGACGCCTTACCTGATGCGCCCCTTCGAGCATGGCGCCGATCTGGTATTCCACTCGGCCACCAAGTTTCTCGGCGGCCACGGTGTTGCCATTGGTGGTTTGGTGGTCGATTCGGGCCGCTTCGATTGGGTTCGCTCGGGCAAGTTTCCCACCCTCACCGAACCGTATTCCGGCTTTCACAACATGGATTTCAGCGAGGAATCGACGGTCGCCGCTTTTTTGCTGCGCGCCCGCCGCGAGGGTCTGCGCGATTTCGGTGCCTGCATGAGTCCGTTCAACGCCTTCCAGTTGTTGCAGGGCATGGAAACGCTGCCGCTGCGTATTCAGCGTCACGTCGATAACGCCTGCCAACTGGTCGCTCATCTGGCGGGGCAGGGCAGTGTCGCGTCGGTGGCCTATCCTGGATTACCCGAGCACCCGGATTTCGCGCTGGCGCAGCGGCTGTTGCCCAAAGGTTGCGGCTCGGTGTTCAGTTTCACGCTCAAGGGCGGGCGCCCGGCCGGTCGCAAGTTCATCGAGGCGCTGCGCGTCTTTTCTCACCTGGCCAACGTCGGCGATGCCAAGAGCCTGGTCATCCATCCGGCATCGACAACCCACTTCCGCATGTCCGATGCGGCCCTTGAGGCCGCCGGAATTCACCCCGGCACGATTCGCCTGTCGGTCGGCCTCGAAGATGCCGGCGACTTGATCGAAGATCTCAATCGCGGCCTGGCCGCAGCCGCCAAGGCGTGATCCGGCCATGAAGATCAGCGTTGCGAATAACGAAACCTATGTCTATACGGGAGGCAAGACCGCGGAGGCCGGTCAGCCGGCCATCGTTTTCATTCATGGCGCGCAGCAGGACCACTCCTGCTGGGTTCCGCAAAGTCGCTGGTTTGCCCATCACGGGTACGCCGTATTGACGCCCGACTTGCCCGGCCACGGTCGCAGCGCCGGAGCGCCATTGCCTTCAGTCGAAGCGCTGGCCGACTGGGTGATCGCCCTGCTCGACGCCGCCGGCCATTTGCAGGTAACGCTGGTCGGGCATAGCCTCGGCTCGCTGGTGGCACTTGCCGCGGCGGCCCGCCACCCGCAACGCGTCAGCCGCCTCGCACTGGTCGGGACGTCGGCACCCATGCCGGTTTCAGATGCGCTCCTCGACGCCGCCAGGAACGACGAGAACAAGGCATTCAACATGGTCAATCGCTGGTCCCATTCGCAGCGCGGCCTGATGGGCGGCAATGCCGCTCCCGGCATGTGGATGCTCGGCATGAACCTTCGCCTCATGGAGCGGCAGAAGCCAGGCACGATTTTCAATGACCTCGCCGCATCCAATGCGTATCTGTCCGGCATGGAGGCCGCCAGGGCCGTGCGCTGCCCGGTTCTGATCGTCGCCGGCAGTCGCGATCTCATGACGCCGGCACGTAACGGATTGGCTCTTGCCAAGGTGCTGTCCGAGCATCTGGCCGATGTCCGCGTCGTCACGCTGCCGGGAGTCGGCCACGCCTTCATGGCCGAGGAACCCAACCTACTCCTCGACGCGCTGATCGACTTTGCTGGAGGCGTAGCGGGCCAGTTGCAGTAGCCCTGTCGGCATGCCAGCCGCCGCAGCCAAGCTGGCACGAGAAAAGCGGTGAAATTCCGGCGTCAATGCCGCTTGCGGCTGGGCGGCGCGCTTGAAGTAACGAAGACCAGCTGTGCGGCAAATCTTCGCGCCGGTATTTCTTCTGCAGCGAATCTCAGTCGGCGCGCGCCAGCGCCGTGCTTTGGTTGAACATGTAGATGACGGCGGCACGGATTTCCGTATCGGTCAGGTCAGCCATCCCGCCGCGTGGCGGCATCGCACCGTGGCCGTGGATGGCGGTAGCGACCACCTTGTCCAGACCGACGCTGACGCGACCGATCCAGGCCTGCTGATCGCCGAT
Organism: uncultured Pseudomonadota bacterium; assembly: GCA_903888645.1. Classification (GTDB taxonomy): domain Bacteria; phylum Pseudomonadota; class Gammaproteobacteria; order Burkholderiales; family Rhodocyclaceae; genus CAISUK01. The sequence continues at coordinate 13,060 of CAISUK010000322.1, forward strand.
CCTGGGGGCGCCAAATTTTCCGACACCGTGACACTCGATGCATTTGCTGTGCACGACGCGTTCGCCGGTGCGCTGATTGACTGCAGCCAGGCTGACCGGTTCGACCCAGTTCTTGCCGGATTGATTGACCATATAGGTGATCGCACGCGCGATCTCCAGATTGCTCAATTCAGGATTGCCGCCGTGCGAAGGCATCTGGCGAATGCCGTTGAGCGCATGCTGGGTCAGCGTGGTCAGACCTTGTGAAGTGCGTTTGTCCCAGGCGTTGTGGTCGCCGATCTTCGGGTACGCGGCTACTACTGCACCCGACGCAGCGTCTGCGACGGCCGCTCGCAAAACATCTGCCGATAGTCATTGGCAAAGTGCGACAGATGCCAGAATCCCCAGCGTGCCGCCACATCCTGGATCTTGGTGGTTTCGGGCGTGCTGAGGCGGAGTTCGCGGCGCACGGCATTGAGGCGAATGGCGCGAAGGTACTGGACAGGGCTGGTGTTGAGCACATCCTGAAAGCAATATTGCAGCGTCCGCCGGCTAACTCCGATCACGGCGCAGAGATCGGCGATCGTGACGACGTCATAGATATTGCCGAGGGCGTAGGCACGGGCCTTCTCGACGATGGCCTTGCGCGCGCGATAGGTGGGCAAGGGCGGCGGCAAGTCGCTCGCACCGCGTGTCGCCTCGCCAAGATGGCCGAGCAGCGAGGAACGAAGGTTCTTCTGCGCATGAGGATGCGAGAGCATGTCGGCATTCCCCTCGAGCGCTTCGAACAAGGCATCGATGAAGGTTCGAAGCGGCGTCAGGCTGGCTTGGCATTGCATGACGGTGGCCAGTTTCGGCAGACGCCGGACATTGGTTTCGGCGCTGGCGGCGACCGCCTGCTGGTAGCTGTCGTCATTAAGGGCGATGCCAACCACATCGAACTCCCTGGCCGTGCGCAAGTGGAACTCCGCATCCGGACCGAAGGTGAAGACTTGTTGGGTGCCGCTCAAGGGCTGATCGGAAAAACAGGCATCGCCGCTCATCGCCATGGGAATGCCGAACAACCGCGCGCCTGCCCAGGCCCGCCCGTGCTCGACAACCGACTGCGTGGTGATTTCGCGAAACACCTGGATGTCGCCGATCCAGGCTTCGCAAAGCGTCCCGGAGAAGCGCCCCGAACTGATCTGGTCGTAACGCTGGTTCCAATCGTCAAGGTTTTCCGCGTGTTCGTCGACGTCGGTTGCGGAAATCTTTTGGTAGGCGCAACGCCCTGCCATGCCGAAGGCATTTTCTGGCCGTGTCGTCGGCAAAACGCATGTGGCTTCAGCGGCGCGAGACATGATCAATCAATCGAGAACATTTAATGGGTGAACGGTACCTTGCTTTGGCACACTGCGCAAACGGAGTTTTGCATATCGATATAGCAAAATCCCGGCCAAAGATTTTCATGCATTGCAACAAGGTCACCACAGGAGCCGAAAAAGCATTTCGCCCGCTTTGTCGCTGTGTTGGCGCGCCTGATCGCTGATCGAAAATGCCCTCGGATAGTGCATTGCGACAATTTCACGATGCCTTCTTGGTGCATACCCGGCGCGCGATTCTTGATTTTGCTCTACCCGCCAGCCATTGCCGATTTCGGCTATTTTGTTCCGATCATGCATGCCAGAATCGGGCCCGTTCGCACCTTCTGCAACGGCGGACCTTCGCCAAGTGCCGTTTTGAGGGCGCCATCCTGTTCTCGGGGAGATCCAAATAATGCTGTCAGCAAACATTCGCAAATTCTGTTTCGGTGCCGTCATGGCGGTGCTGGCCGGGCCGAGCCTTGCCGATCTCCCGGTGGAGACAGTCGCGGTGGCGACCACACCGCCGGCAAATCGCTATCGACTTTATTTGTCCGACATGGTGATCTCGCACTTCATCGACGGCAAATTGCTGATCCTCGATGGCGAATCCTTCAAGGTGCTGGGCAACGTTTCACTCGGCTTGACCGGGCATGCCACGCTGTCGCCAGACCGCTCGGAAATCCTGGTGTCGACGGCTTACTTCACCAAGCTCAATCGCGGCGAGCGCATCGCCGAACTCGACGTTTATGACGCGACCACATTGAAACTCAAGGCCGAGATTTCCGTGCCGTCGAAGCACGCCCAGTCGATGCCGTACCGTGGCGCCGTTCGCACTTCAGCCGATGGCCGTTTTGTGTTCCTGCAGAATGCCACGCCGGCAACCTCGGTGAGCATTGTCGATCGCGTGGCTGGCAAGTTCGTTACCGAAGTGCCCACGCCCGGATGCTGGATGATTTACCCGGCCCAGTCCGTGCCCAACCGTTTCGCGACGCTCTGCGGCGACGGCACCATGCTGACCATTACCCTCGATGCCGAGGGCAAGCCGGCAGATAGGAAAAAGAGCGCCAAGTTTTTCGATGCCGATGAGGATGCGTTGTTCGTCGCCGGCGAGCAGACCGGCGACAACTACACCTTCCTGACCTTCAAGGGCAATGTGCAAGTGGTCAATGTCGCCGGCGAGCAAGCCGTCGCCGAGAAACCCTGGCCGCTGCTGACCGCGGCTGACCTCAAGGCCGGCTGGCGGCCCGGCGGTTATCAGCCGCTGGCATTGCAGGAAAAGAGCGGCCGTCTTTATGCCACGATGCACCCGAAGGGCAAGGAAGGTAGTCACAAGGATCCGGCCAAGGAAATCTGGGGCTTCGATCTGGCGACCAAGAAGCGCGTCGCCCGAGTTCCCGGACACCATGCCACCGTCCTCGCCGTTACGCGCGGTGACGAACCCAAACTCTATGCCGTATCCACCGAGAAGCAGACGATTGCCGTATTCGCCGCCAGCGACAAACTCAAGCATCTGAAGACCGCCGGGCCCTTTGCCGAAACCGCTACGCAACTCGACGTCCAATGATGGAGTTCGCTCCGTTCATGCTCGACCCGGTGCTTACCCACGCTGTCGGCGCTGCCTTGTCGGTGCTGCTGATGGCAGGCGCCTGGCATAAATTGCGCGACATCGAAATCTTTCGCGGCGCTGTCGAAAACTACCGGCTGTTGCCCGAGTCATTGCTTGGGCCAGTCGCCTGGGCGGTGCCGGTTGGCGAATTGGCCGCGGGTGTTTTCCTGTTGTTCGCGGCGACCCGTTTCGTTGGTGCGGTGTTGGCGATCCTGTTGCTGCTCGGCGTGACGTCGGCGGTGGTCGTCAATCTGTTGCGCGGCCGCGTCGATATCGATTGTGGCTGCGGCGGCCTGGTCGGCCACGTCGGCGAGCAGCCGCTGAGCTGGTTTCTGGTCGGGCGTAATGTCGTACTCGCCTCAGCAGTTGTCTTCGCTCTTGGCGACGAGTCGCCGCGCGTGCTGGTCTGGATCGATTATCTGTCGGTGGCTGGCGGCACCCTGGCCCTGGTCGGGCTCCATGTGGCGGCCAATCAATTGCTGGCCAACCAGCCGCGCTTGCAATCTTTGAGGAACCACTGACATGACCGATGCGCTCGTCATTTCCAATATCATTTTGTGGGTAGTCGTGCTGGCTCTATTGCTGACGGTGCTCGCGCTGGCGCGGCAGATCGGCATCCTTTACGAGCGGATTGCGCCGATGGGCGCGCTGATGCTCGATCACGGACCCAAGGTCGGCGATGCCGCACCGGTGTTCGGTCTGGAATCGCTCGGTGGTGGCAGCCTGGCGGTGGGTCTGTCGGCGAGCAAGAAGAGCCAGTTGCTGTTCTTCCTCTCGCCGACTTGCCCGGTGTGCAAGAAGCTGTTGCCCGTACTCCGCTCGATCAAGGACAGCGAAGCGAGCTGGGTGGAGGTCATTCTTGCCAGCGACGGCGATCGCGCCGAGCACAGCGCCTTTTACAGCAAGGCGAAGCTTGAGCCCTTCCCTTACGTCCTGTCCAACGACATGGGCATGACCTACAAGATAGGCAAGCTGCCCTATGCCATTCTCATCGGAGAGGATGGACGCATTCGCGCCAAGGGCCTGGTCAATTCGCGCGAGCAGTTGGAAAGTCTTTTCGTCGCCAAGGAACTCGGCGTCGCTTCTGTTCAGGAATACATCGATCAGCGCGCCTGATCGAAACCGGTTATCAAGGAGAGCGCAATGAAATGGTTTGACGATTTCTTCGAAGGCGGCACGCGCCGCGCTGCCCAGTCTATTTCGCGGCGCAGCGCCATCAGCCGGATCGGCAAGTTGCTGGTCGGCACGGCTTTCCTGCTACCGGTATTGCCCTTCGATCGGGTCGGCAAGGCAGTCGCGGCGAGCAAGGACAAGCACGACGACGATACGACATGCGAATACTGGCGTTATTGCGCCCTCGACGGCTTCCTTTGCACCTGTTGCGGCGGCAGCATATCTGCATGCCCGCCGGGTACCGAAGTATCCAAAGTCACCTGGGTCGGCACCTGCCACAATCCCAATGACGGCAAGGATTACCTGATCAGCTACAACGATTGCTGCGGTGCCGTCACCTGCGGCCGCTGCGGCTGCAATTACAATATCGGAGAACGTCCCGGCTACCGTATGGGCGTGCATAACGACATCAACTGGTGCATGGCCAACAGTTCCAATACCTACCATTGCACGGTCGCCGCGATTGTTGGCTTGGGCGAATCGTAGGCCAGTGCATGGCGCAATCGTTCCTGATCCTGACCTTGCTCGTTGCCGCAATCGGCCTGTCTTTCCCTGCGCGCGCTGCGTCTGCCGAGGGCGCCACTGTATATACGACGCGTTGCGTTGTCTGCCATCAGTCTGACGGCGAAGGCGCCCCGGGTCTCGCCCCGCCGCTGGCCGGAACGCTGGCCAAGCGCGCTGCTAGTGACAGCGGCCGCAAGTATTTTGCTCAGGTGCTGATCTCCGGGATGGTTGGCACGATCAAGTCGCGCGGCATGAAGTTCAATGGCAATATGCCGACCTTTGCGGCCTTGCCCGACCAAGAACTGGCGGCGGCGATCAGTTACGTCTTGCGCACTTTCAACGATGTTTCCGAACCGTTTCCGATTGAAAATTTTGCCGCAGCGCGCGCCGCCGCATTGGCCTCGGCCGATGTCAGCAAATTGCGCGCGCGGGTGATTGCCGAAGTGGGGGAATAGATCATGATCGCTCGGCTTTTTCTTGTTGGCGTTGCGCTGCTGATGAGCGGCACGGCCTTGGCCGCCAGTGCCGGCTCCGCTCGCATCAATTACCTGCTGCATTGCTCAGGCTGCCATCAGCAGGACGGCACCGGCAGCGTTGAAAATGGCATACCGAACATGAAGGGCCGCGTCGGTCATTTCCTGCGCACGCCGGAAGGTCGGGCTTTTCTGGTGCAGGTGCCGGGAACCTCGCAGGCGGCGCTCAATGACGCCGACATTGCGCAACTGCTCAACTGGATGGTCGACGCCCTGAGTCGCAATGAGGTGCCGGCGAATTTTTTGCCTTACAGTAGCGAAGAGGTGGCGCGCTTGCGTGCCAATCGGCTTGACGACGTTCCCGGTTACCGGGCCGGCGTTGTCGGGCGCTTGAAGGAAATGGGTTACCAGGTAGAGTGAAGTGTTCTTTGACAAAAAGGGAGTGTGTATGAATTCGTCATTCAAGGGGGTTCCGCCGGGTCAAATCGGCGTACTCGCATCAATCATCATCGCCATGTTCGGTAGCGGGCTGGCATTCGCCGCTTCAGAGCAGGATGCTGCCAAACTCGGCAAGGAACTGACACCGGTCGGCGCCGAAAAAGCCGCCAACAAGGATGGCTCGATTCCCGAGTGGAAGGGCGGCACGGCCAAAGGCAAATTGAAGCTGGGCGATCCGCGCCCTGACCTGTTCGCCGGCGAAAAACCCTTATACACGGTCGATGCCGGCAACGTCGACAAATACCGCGACAAGCTATCTGCCGGGCAGATCGAACTGCTCAAGACGCGCAAGGGTTACCGTCTTGATGTCTTTCCGACGCATCGCTCCTGC
>CAISUK010000323.1 GCA_903888645.1 uncultured Pseudomonadota bacterium
CCGGGCAGCGCAGATGTACGGCACCGACACCACCTTCAGTACGCATTTTCGCCGCATTTACAGCAACGTCGAAGTGCGGCCGACGCAGAGCGTCGTCGTCAATGTCGGGGGAATGTTTGAGAACAGCAGCTTGTCCGGGAGCATTTTTGCGCCGCGGTTGATGCTCAACTGGCATTTCCTGCCTGACCAGACGCTGCGGCTGGGGAGCTCCAAGGCCTACCGGCCACCAGCCACTTACGAGGACAAGGCCGACACCTATTACGTCGGTACGCCCTTGTTTGGCAATACCCGACCGGTCGTCACGACCACGGTTTCCAGCGGCAATCTGCGTCCCGAATCGCTCGCTTCCAGCGAAATTGGTTATCTCGGCGAATTTCGCCGACTTGGATTGTCGGTCGATGTCCGGGCATTCTACGAGTCGCTCGGCGACTATATCGGACGTGAACGAATGATGGTGCCTGCGACAACTCCCGATATTGGGCTGACGCAACCTGCAGTCAGTTACATCAACCTCAACGGATTTGCCATTCACGGCGCTGAAGGCCAATTAAACTACCGGCCATGGTCAGGTACGCGGATCATCTTCAATCACGCCAGCATCCGCATCAACTCGACAAATAACGGTATCGTCGCAGCGGCCCCGCGCGAGACTGATGGCCTCACGCTGTTTCAGCAGCTTCCCGGTGGTATCGATCTGAGCGTAATGCATCAGCAAGCCTGTTCAGCGCCTTGGGTTACGTCGGATGATGCGAGTCATCGCGGCCCCACCTGGCGACGCCTGGATGTTCGCCTTGGCAAAGCTTTCCTGGTGGGCAGCACGAAAGGCGAAATGGCTATTGTCGTGCAGAACATTGGCCCCGGTTACAGCGACTACCCATCACATTGGGCAAAACAGGGGAATTCGGTTATCAATTTGGAGGCCCCGGCACAATTCGAACGCCGTGCCTTTCTGACCTTCAGCCTGGAGATGTAAGCGGCTAACTTGATCAGGTCTGCTGTTTTCCGCCAATACCGCCGAGCAAGGCAGCAATGGCGCGGACCGGCCGACGCAACGGGACATCCGTTTTAGACTGACTCTCTTCGCTCGGCGAGTAGGGTTTGCGAAAGTCAAAGCCGTCGGCAGCCGGCAAGTGGGCGGCGGGCGCCGGCAGATGCGGTGCCGGTTGCCGGTTGGTTCGCTCGGTTCGCTCGGTTCGCTCGGTTCCACTTGTGCGCTCACGCCGGCCAGCCCTTTCAGGCCTTCCCGAACCGCTTTCACGCTTTTCGCGTTTTTCGTCGGCTGGAATCGGTGCATCGGCTTCGTAGCCGGGCACGACGATCTGCTCGATCTTGAATTTGATCAGCTTCTCGATATCGGCCAGCCGCTGTTTTTCTTCCGGGCAGACCAGCGATATGGCATCGCCATGTTTGCCGGCGCGACCGGTGCGGCCGATGCGGTGAATATAGTCTTCGGCGACGTGCGGCAACTCGTAATTGAGCACGTGCGGCAGGTCGTCGATATCCAGTCCGCGCGCTGCGACATCGGTGGCGACGAGGACGCGCACCTTGCCCGACTTGAAGGCTTCCAGCGCTTCGGTACGCTGCTGCTGGCTCTTGTCGCCATGTATGGCGCCGGCATTGACGCCTTGCCGTTCCAGGAAGTGAGCGAGGCGACTCGCGCCGAATTTGGTGCCGACAAAAACCAGCACCTGGTTCAGTTCAGGCTCGCGCAGCAGGTGCAGCAGCAAATGCCGCTTGCGCTCTGCCGCCACCGGATGCATGCGATGGCTGATCGACTCATTGACCGCGTTGCGCCGCGCTACTTCGATCAGCTGCGGCGTCTTGAGCATGGCGTCGGCCAGTTTCTTGATTTCCTCGGAGAAGGTGGCCGAGAACAGCAAGCTCTGCCGCGCCTTCGGCAGCAGGGCAAGGATGCGCTTGATGTCCGGAATAAAACCCATGTCGAGCATGCGATCAGCCTCATCGAGAATCAATATCTCGACCTGACCGAAATTGACGCTCTTCTGCTGCACGTGATCGAGCAGGCGGCCGGGCGTTGCGACGACGATTTCGCGGCCCTCGCGCAGTTCCTGGATCTGCGCCTTGATGTCGACGCCGCCATAGATGACGCAACTCTTCAAGGGCAGATACTTGCTGTAGGTTTTGACGCTTTCGTGTACTTGCATCGCCAGTTCGCGGGTCGGCGTCAGGATCAAGGCGCGGACCGGGTGGCGCGCCGGCGATGGCGAACTACTGGCATGGTGGGCCAGCCGCTGCAGCATCGGCAAGGTGAATCCGGCCGTCTTGCCAGTGCCGGTCTGGGCTCCGCCCATGACGTCCATGCCGGCGAGGATGACCGGAATGGCTTGCTGCTGGATGGGGGTCGGGTCGGTATAGCCGTTATCGGCAACGGCCTTGAGCAATTCGGGCAACAGCCCGAGATCTTCGAACTTCATGGAAACTCCTGATTCGGCCTGCCCCTTGCGGGGTACCGGTTCAGGCGGCGAAGCGACTGGGGGAAATTGGCCCGGGAGCATCCCGGAACTTTGTCAGCGCCACCAACCGGCTGGGCGACGCGCCCGCGAGTATATCTGGAAAAGTTTGCGCGAGGTGAGCCAAATTTCACTCACGATGCGCGCAAATGCCCGGTAACTTCTTCCCGGTCATGGTAAAGCTGCTTGAAGCGCAAGCGAAAACTGATGCGCTTGGCATCAAGGCGATCCTCGATCAGGCGGCGGCATTGCTCAACTTCTTCACGGCGTTTCTTCATCGGCAGCTTGAGGTTGAAGATGGTTTCGCGGGCATGGCCATCGGCGATCCAGTCAGCCACCAGGGCGGCGACACGCGAGGGCTTTTCCACCATGTCGCAGACCAGCCAATGTACTGGCCGCCGCGGCCGGTAATGGAGGCCGTCGGCGCGCAGATGTTCGATCTGGCCGAGGCGTACCGCCTCTTGCAGCGAGGCGTCGAGAGCGCCGTTATCGATCGCAGTAATCTGCAGGCCGCGTTTCATCAGTTGCCAGGTCCAGCCGCCCGGTGCCGCACCGAGGTCGACGGCAGTGAGGCCTTCGTGGAGGCGCTCTGCCTGCTCGTCCGGCGAGAGAAAAACCATGAAGGCCTCGGCCAGCTTGAGGGTCGATCGCGATGGCGCACCGCCCGGCATTTTCAGCCGGGGAATCCCCAGCGGCCAAGGCGCGCTGCGCGCCACGTCGGCAGAACCAACGTAGGCCGAACCGGTATCGAGGAAAAAGATGTGCAGGCGTTTGGCATGAGCCACCTCGGGCCGGAGCTGGCCGCTGCCGATCAGCGACTTTTCGAAAATCGGTGAAAAGCGGCGGCAGAATCCGGACAGCATCTTGCCGGCATTGGTGTCAGGGTGCTCCAGCCAGACACTGGCATAGGGGCCACCAATCATGGCAGCAGCGGCTGCCAGCGGCGGAATGCGATTGATCTCCGGCAGAGCTTCGATCAGCGGCGCTACGACAATAATCTGGCGTGCGAAAACCAGATCGGAACAGACGATCGCAGCCAGGCTGCCGATGCCATTTTCATGCGGCACGAAGACAACGTAAGCGCTGTCGGGCTTGGCCCTGGCATAGCCGGAAACGCCGCGCATCGTCGCCTGTTCGGTAACTTCGGCAGCGCACTCTTTTTCGAAGCCGGGGCGACAGTAGAGCAAGAGTTGTTGCGGTTCGCTTGGCATGGACTGAATGTCTATTTTGTAGTCGCCCAAGGTCACAACTGACCTCCAGTAAGAGCTAATCTGCTGGCACTTGAGTGGCTGGGTGGCCAGCAAAGTCCGAGCAGCAGCCGTGCTTCTGCCATGTCGCCCCTCCTTGTTCGCTGCCGCTAGCGTGGCCAGCGCCTGTTTCTTTCACAACACAACGGGCTTGCGACACCTATTCACCGCTATTGCTGACGCTGACTCTGCTGCTGATCGGCAGGGTCTTGCGGCGCTGAAGGCAGCACGTCATCGCCGGCCATCGGCTCGGGCGCGCGGCGCAAATCCAGCGTCAGCGGGTAATCCGGATTGCGGCCTTCGCGGCGCACCGGCAGGTTGCCGGGCGTATGGCCGAAACCCCAGAAACGCGAGAAGCGGCGGCCTTCGGCTTCGTTGGCGTTGATCGGAAAGCTCTCGTAACTGCGGCCACCCGGATGCACGACGTGGTAGCTGCAGCCGCCGACGGCGCGGCCGCTCCAGGTGTCGACGACATCGATCACCAGCGGCGAATGCACGCCGATGGTTGGATGCAGCGCCGACGGCGGCGCCCAGGCGCGGTAGCGAACCCCGGCGACGAACTCGCCGCGCACGCCGGTTGCCGCCAGCGGCAGCGGCCGGCCATTGCAGGTGACGATATGCCGATTGTCGGTCATGTGGCGCACCTTGACCTGCAGCCGCTCGACCGAAGAATCGACGTAGCGCGCCGTTCCGGCGGCCGACACTTCTTCACCCAGCACGTTCCATGGCTCGATGGCCTGGCGTAGTTCGACCTCGATGCCTTGGCAGACGATGCTGCCGTACCGTGGGAAACGAAACTCCAGGAAAGGCGCTAGCCATTCGAACTGGAACGGATAGCCGGCCTGCTGCAAATCGCGCACGACGTCGCGCATGTCTTCGGCGACGAAGTGCTGCAGCATGAAGATGTCATGCAACTGGGTGCCCCAGCGAATCAGCCGGCCCTGGTAGGGCTGCTTCCAAAAACGGGCGATCAGGGTGCGCAGCAACAACATCTGCACCAGGCTCATCTGCGCATGCGGCGGCATCTCGAAGCCGCGGAACTCGACCAGGCCGAGGCGGCCGGCCGAGCCATCCGGCGAGTACAGTTTGTCGATACAGAATTCGGCGCGGTGGGTGTTGCCGGACAGGTCGACCAGCAGGTTGCGCAGCAGCCGATCGACCAGCCAAGGCTGCAGGCTTTCCTGAACCGGACCGGCGCCGCTGACCAGCCGCTCAGCCATTTGCTGGAAAGCGATTTCCAGCTCGTAGAGGCTCTCGTGGCGGGCTTCATCGACGCGCGGCGCCTGGCTGGTCGGGCCGATGAACAGGCCAGAGAAAAGATACGACAAGGCCGGATGATTCTGCCAGTAAAGGATCAGGCTCATCAGCAGATCGGGGCGGCGCAGGCAGGGCGAATCCTCCGCATTGGCGGCGCCAATGGTCACATGGTTGCCGCCGCCGGTGCCGGTGTGGCGACCGTCGAGCATGAATTTCTCGGTGCCGAGCCGGCACTGCCGCGCCTCTTCGTACAGTGCGGTAGTGTTGGCGACCAGTTCCTTCCAGGAAGCCGCCGGCTGGATGTTGAATTCGATGACGCCGGGATCGGGCGTGACCTTGAAAACCTGCAGGCGCGGGTCTTGCGGCGGCGTGTAGCCTTCGATGCGCAAGGCCATGCGCAACTCGGCAGCACTGTCCTCCACGGCGCGCAGCAGATCGACATAATCCTCCAGCTGCGGCAGCGGCGGCATAAAGACATGGACGACGCCGCCACGCGCCTCGACGCATAATGCCGTGTGGATGACCTCGCGTGGATCATGCGCCTCCGGCATGATTGCCGGCTTCGGCTTTTTGCGCGGCGCCGGATCGGCCAGCGGCGGGCGCTCGTCGAAGGGGTCACGCGCGAACTCGGTTTCCATATCTTCCGGCGCCACCCAGGGCAAGGACGCCAGCGGCAGACGCAGGCCCAGCGGCGAGTCGCCGGGGATCAGATAAAGATGCTCGCGGCGCAATGGCCACGGGCTGGAACGCCAGGCGATGGCGGCTTCAATCGACTTGCCACATTTAGGAACTTTGGCCGCTTTGGCAGACCCCGGCAGCGCCTTGAGCGGCAACACGTAACCGGCGACGCGCCCCAGGTCGCCCTCGATCAAGCGGGCAATGCGCCGACGCTCGTCAAAATCCTTGAGATCGGCGTCGAGCGGGTCAAAGTTGGCCGGCCAGCGATTCTCCTGATCGAGGCCGTGGGCAACGTCTTCATAGGCGGGAATCAGGTAACGCTGCGACAGGCCGAGATGCGAAGCCAGCGCCGTGGCGAAGCGGGACGCATCTTCGCCGTTGCGCGTGTCCTGCAATTCGCCGTGATCGAGCAGGCTGGCATCGCGCCACAGCGGTTTGCCGTCGGTGCGCCAGTAACAGCCCAGCGCCCAGCGCGGCAACGGCTCGCCCGGATACCATTTACCCTGGCCGAAGTGCAGCAACGCGCCTTCGGCAAAACGGCGCTCCATGCGCTGCAGCAGCTGGCCGGCGAGTTCGCGCTTTTTTTCCGACAGCGCCGTGTAGTTCCACTCCGGGCCATCCATGTCGTCGATCGAGACGAAGGTCGGCTCGCCGCCCATGGTCAGGCGCACGTCCTGCGCCACGAGGTCGCGCTCCACCCGCTCGCCCAGCCCCACCAGGGCCTGCCAGCCGTCGTCCTCGAACGGGCGGGTGATGCGGGTCGCCTGGGCCACGCGGGTGACGGTCATCTCGAAGCTGAAGTCGGTGTTCGCCGGGCCCACCGCGCCAGCGATCG
>CAISUK010000324.1 GCA_903888645.1 uncultured Pseudomonadota bacterium
GCGCTTGCCATCGCGCTTGCCAACAGCGCGGAGAGATCTTCCAGTTCGTGGCCAGGGCGGACAAACCAGGCGGCGGCTTCGGGCTGCTCGGCGTACCAGCCGTGCCGGGTGAGGATCGCCGGCAGGCCCGCGGCATAAAGGCGCAACTGGCTGCCGGAGGCTTCGCCCATGGTCGGCGAACGGAGGTTGATGGCGAGGTGGGCCCGCTGCAAGGCGGCGTCGAGTTCGGCATCGGGCACATAGCCATGGAGGCGGACGCTGCCGGCAAGCCCGAGCTCGGCGATGCGCCGCTCGATGCCGGCGCGTGCATCGAGAACGCCATAAATATCGAGGCCGATGCGCGCCTGGCGCTGCGCCGCAAGGGCTTCCAGTACCACCGGCAGGCCACGGTTTTCACCGAGATGGCCGAATACGAGCAGGCGCAATTCGCCGCCGGCGGCAAGCTCCAGCGCCTGGGCGGCGCGGTGCTCGAGAATGGCGCGGCGGGTTGCCGCGGCAGGCGCGCCGTAGGGCAGCGCCAGATAACAAACCGGCCAGCGCCGCCGCGCCGCCACGGCTTCGAAGGCCATCCGCGAATGAACGATGACGCCCTCGGCATTTTGCAGAAACGGCTCGAACAAGGGGAATCGGGCAGCATTGTCCTGAAACGTCCTGGCGTCGCGCAACCCGGCGCGAGCGATTTGCTCGCCGCTGGCACCGTAGTGCGCGCCCATGGCGCTGACATAATCGGCCTGCTTTCCGGCAACTTCGCACAGGCCGAGGTAGGCGTGATGCATGACAAGATCATGCAGTGTGACGAAGGCCGGACGGCATGCCAGGGTTTGCAGGCCGGCAGCGCAAAAGGTGGCGTGATTACCGAGGTGGACGATCGCGACTGCCGCCGGATGCTCCCGCAAGGCCTGCGCCACGGTGTCAACCGGTACGCCACCGAGGCGGCTGGCATCCGGGGTGTCTTGCTGGGCCTGAGCGAGCATCAGGCGGGCGTGCCTGGCCAGCGCCGGCAGCATGTCGTCGGCAACCCGGTTGGCGATATCGCTCATGGCCGGCGGCCAGGGCGAGGCGATCACCAAGTCAAGTGGTTGTGGATTCTGGCGCTCGCTCGCTGGCGGCAAATCGCTTGCCGCGCTCATGCGGTCAACTGACGTACGACGTTGCCCCAGGAGATGCCGAGCGCGGCATAGGACGCCCGCCCGGCGCGGCCCCAGGCGGCGGCGCGATCGCGGTTTTCCCAAAGTTCGTCGAAGGCACTGGCCAGCGCTTGCGGCGTGGCGTCGGCCACCAGCCCGGTCTCGCCGGGACGAACGAACTCGAGCGGGCCGCCGGAATCGCGGCAGGTGATGACCGGCTTGGCGGCCAGCATGGCTTCCATGGTGACGTAGCCGAGATCTTCTTGCAGTGGCGGGAAGACTACTCCGACAGACTCGGCATAGAGACGGAGCTTTTCTTCCTGGCCGACATGACCCAACCAGCGGACGCGATCCCCTAGGCCGAGGCGGCGTCCCATGTCGGCGAGCTCGATGGCGTAGGCCGGGTCGGAAGCCAGGCCGCAGAAGACCATGGCGACCGGGTTGCGGCAACGCGCCAGGGCTTCGAGCACCAGCTCCTGACGTTTGAGTTTTTCAAGGCGGCTGGGATAGAAAAGGTAATCCCTGGCGGGCAGGCAGTAGAATTGCTCGGCGCCTTCGGGTGGGTGGGGCGGATGATAGAGCGCCTTGCTTTCGATGCCGTTGTAGTGCCGCAGACGTTCCTTGACGGTTTCGGAATTGGCGAAGACGGTGCGCATTTCGCCGATGGCCCTGGCGTCGGCGGCATGAATGGCGGCACGCACGGTTTCGCCATCGGCGTGATGTTCCAGATCGCCAAACGAGGTTCCCCAGAGCTCATAGGCCGAACGATGCTGATGCAATAGCCAGCCGACCTTGTGGTGATGCGGCACCAGGTAAGCCGGGAATTTGAGGGCAATGACGCGATCGACCGCGACGCCGCACACTTCCGACAAATCGTAAAGGCGCGCCGCCAGCATGTGATCGAGGATGGCCGGGGCCGGGTACCACTTGAACGGCAAGGTGCAGAGGTCAGCTTCATGGCCGGCGGCGCGTAAGGCAGCAAGCAGATTGTCGGCGTGGATTTCGGCGCCGCCGCGAATGAACGGCACCTGCGTGGTGAGTACGATGATGCGCATAAAATGGGGCCAATCCTGGCGATTCGTGGCGTCCGGCAAGGATCCGGCTGATCTTGCCCGAAAAAAAGGGAGACGGATTATAGCCGCGGCTGTGGATCGATTGGTGAGGGATTTGGGGGAGCGTCATTCCGGAGCAAGGCGCGGAGCAAGGCGGAATCCAGTGCCAGCCTCTCATCCATGAAAACACTCGGTTGCAACACTGGAGCCCGGACTGCGAACAGTTCCCTTCGCCCGCCAGCGGGAAAAGGGCTGGGGATGAGGGTTCGTGATAGCGCCCTGGCCAGCCAAACTTGCCGTTGGTGCCCCCTCACCCCGGCCCTCTCCCCGTTGGGGCGAGGGAGTAAAGCTAAACGCCTGTCCCCGAAAGGGCCAGGAAAGCGCCCCCAGACCCGAGTCTGCACCCCTTTTTTCGTGCAGTCTGGTCCATCACCGCATCCGCGACGCCGACGATATAAAGCAGCATGCTTGTTCCTCAGTTTGCGTTGAGAACGGACAGAATGTCCTGCCGTTCACTGAGCAGGCGCACAACATCAAGACAGTCTTCCCGCTCGAGGTAGAACCAGATCAGCGGAAAGCCGGACACACGCCAGCTGCGCAGATCAGGAATATCCAGAATCTGGCCGATGCGCGGCGAACCCATGCCGGGATTTTGCTGAAGCTGCTCCAGCGCCGCGCGGCTGGCGGCGACCAGGTCTTTCGCTATTTGCTGACTGGCCTTGATGCGGCAATAACGGACTTCGTCCTGGCGGTCGCGCTTGGCCTGCGGCCGCAGAGCAGCTGGCTTCAATCTATATCGCCGCAGGCAATCGCCAGAAGCTCGTTCTCATCAGCCAGCGACCAAGGCACGGCTGGACCAGAAGCCAATCCATCTTCGATAAGGGCGCGCAAGCGGGCCTTGGCCTCCTCTGCTTGATCCTTGCGGACCAGATCGCGGATGTATTCGCTGGTGTTGCCGTAGTGACCAGAAGCGACTCGCGCATCAATGTAGGAACGCATGGCTTCGGGCAGGGCAAAGCTGAGTGTGTTTCGGCTCATAGTGAGTCCACATTAGAAAAGTTATCAACTGTTGTCAAAAGCCAGGCAAGTCCAGAGTCTGATCGTATAAACTCCAGAATGGCTTATCAAGCGTTGGGGACTATTGATGCTTTTGCGTAGACTTGTTTCAAGAGTTCTAGATTCCCTGGCAGACCGAATTGTCAATCGCTTGCCTGGTCGATTGCCGCCGGTCGCAGCAGCCGAGCTTGAGCAGCCGCTGGAAAAACCTGAGTCATCTATCAATATTGATTCCCTGGCAGAGCAAATTGTCAATCGCTTGCTTGATCGATTGCCGTCGCTCGCGGCAACCGAGCCTGAGCCGCCACCGGAAAAACCTGAGTCATCTATTTGTTTGGACTCCCTGGCAGAGCAAATTGTCAATCGCTTGCTTGATCGATTGCCGTCGCTCGCAGCAACCGGGCCTGAGCCGCCACCGGAAAAGCCTGAGTCATCTATTTATTCAGGGCAGACGATAGCACTTGATTACCCAATCAACCCTAAACCGCGATGGGGCACTGTGTGGGGTTTGGCGTCGCATACTCAATTGGAAAAAATCGTCAGGGCGGATGAAGCGTTGATTCACGAGGCGCTGGATATTTTAGTCCGCTACTCCAATTCACTGAGAAACATCACTGAAGATTCTGGCGATCCCGAGGAACCCAGCTGGATAAACGGCTGGATACCCGGCTGGGATGGGGCGGCATTATATGCATTTACAGCATCACGCAAACCAAGGACTTATTTAGAGGTCGGGTCAGGCAATTCGACTAAATTCGTTAGACGAGCTATCAAGGATCACGGTTTAAGCACACGCATTGTTTCAATTGATCCGCATCCAAGGGCCGAGATTGATTCATTATGCGATGAGGTTATCAGGCAGCCATTAGAAGATGCCGATCTATCTGTTTTCGATCAGCTGGAAAATGGCGATATTTGTTTTATTGACAACTCTCACAGATCCTTTCAAAACAGCGATGTCACCGTTTCCTTTCTGCAGATATTGCCAAAACTAAAGCCGGGCATCCTGCTCGGTTTTCATGACATATTCTTGCCTAATGATTACCCTGTTGAGTGGGCCGATCGATATTACAGCGAACAGTACCTATTGGCTGCCTATCTTCTTGGTGGACATCGCGGCACAATATCTGAA
>CAISUK010000325.1 GCA_903888645.1 uncultured Pseudomonadota bacterium
ATGAACACATGCTGCGCAATGTGGCTTATGCCCTGGTCGATCCTTCGTTAACTGCTGAAATGCCTGATCTCGATCTCGATGTCGATGAGTCCCTTGACTCTTGTTTTGACATACATCTTTCAGTGAGACCTGAAGAGAACGGATCACGAGCTTTGCGCATCTACATCATCCAGGACATGCTTGATGACAACGCACCTTTTCGTGCTGACGTTCGAATGAAATTGTCGCGAGATGAGGCTGTTGATTTTTCTGTGGATCTGGTGAATTGGTGTAACAGAATGGACTACACATTTATTTGGACCGCAGGATAGCGATTAAAACCGATCACATACGTTCTGAATTTCGATGAGACGGCAAAAGCCGAAAGTTTCTTGATAAAAGCCCACTGGGGGGTAACCACAGCACCTGCTTTTGGGGCAGGCCTTGGGCGCTGTGGCTGGTGGGACCCATCCCCCGCAAATTTCGGCGGAATGGCGAGCTGTGTCACCCATTCCAGTAATCCCGACAGTGTCAGAACTCGTGTCGGGAGCCGATGTTCAATTCATGCAGCGATTTATCGCTGCGCTGACTTTGGCGGTCGCGATAGCCGGAGCAATCTTTGATTACTTGCCGAAATAAATTGCGCCAATTCTGAAATCATGAAATGTGAGTAAGAAATATTGTGACATCCCTCAATTCGATAGATAACGAACTGCTCGAAGCAATTCACGCACTGGATTTTCGGCGTATTCGCTTAGCCATCAGTTATGGTGCGAATCCGAATTGGTGCGACGGCTGGGGCGAATCGCCAATTGGTGAAGCTGTTCGTCAGGATTGCTATTCCAACGCGCAACGGAGAGACATGGTCTCACTGCTGATTGCGCTCGGCGCGTTTCCCGGTTGGCCCGGCGCGTCGTTTTCGACGTTGTATTCCGCGTCCTTCGACAAAGACGACGCCATGATGGAATTGCTATTGACTGAGGGCGCAAACCCCAATGCCCATGCGGATGACGAGCACGAGAACCTCTACGACATGATCGAGTTCGATTACCGCTATGATCTATGGGACCTACATTTGCCGATTGAACCGACAGATGACGACAAGAAAACGGAGACGAGTTGGCTTGATTTTCTTGAGCGTTGCGCTGCTTGTTCAAACCGGGTTCCCCCGACACAGCTTCTCCTCCTAAGAAAATTCGGTGCCTTGAATTACGCAGAACGAAAGGAGCGAAGGGAAGCAAGGGCCGCCGGTGGCCTTCTCCAGAGGATTGTCTCGGGCGGACAAACCGGTGCGGATCGCGCCGCACTTGACTGGGCAATTCTGGAAGGCATCGAACATGGTGGATGGTGTCCCGAAGGCCGTCTTGCCGAAGACGGGCGAATTCCCAATCAATATCAGGTCGTGGAATTGGAGGGTGGCGGCTACCGGGCTCGCACCCGGCGAAATGTGCTCGACAGCGACGGCACGCTCATCGTTAATCGAGGACTGATGGAAGGAGGTACGCTGCTGACCCAACAATTTGCGGAGAAGCTGGGCAAGCCTTATCTAGTGTTTCAGGCCGACCCAGGACTTCGCGTTGAACAGTCTGCTTCCTTGGCCAATTGGCTCGGAGAGAACCAGATTCGAGTGCTAAACGTCGCCGGTCCGCGGGAGAGCAACAAGCCGGGTATTTACATCGAAACCACGAACATCCTTTGCGCATGGCTGGGGCGGGCTGATGCGAGATCAAAAGGTCGATCAAATTGACCCATGGCCTGGGAAATCTACGAACACTGATGAATGACAAAACAATGAATGAAGATTTTGAAGATACTCACGAATTCAAGAGCGTCACCTTGTGTCCGGATTATGGTGGGCCATGGGCTTGGATAGACCCGGATAACATTGATGGTGAATGTCATTGCATGCCCGTTGGCGACGGCGACAGTTGGTATGGTGCCTGCCCCATGCCGGAGTCACTTATAGCGTCGTTTGCGCAATGGCAAACCGCGTTTAACATTGCGCCATGGGATAGCACTGAGCACGCCATTTTGGATTGGGCGAGCTTTCATCAGCGGGGCCTCGAACTGGCAATCGCTCTGAAGCGAGCCTTGGGGCAAGATATCCGCGTAATCTACCAGAAGCCTTTCGAGGATCCAGGACGCGAGGATATGGAACGTGCCGAAGTGCTTGCGGACGGGTCATTGAAGTTGCTGCCATCGTTTGCTGATGGTTAGAAGTGCCTTTCAATTCAGGATGCCAATAACGCTGTCAGGAAATACTCAACGCGCTTCTGACCGACGCAGCCAGACCATATCAAGAAGTCGGAAAAAAAGAAGGCTTTGATCTTAACGCTGGCCGGGAAAACGCTGATGTTCAATGATCGTGGCGGCTACTACACAATCAGCACATTGCTCCCACGGGCAGAAAACAAAAGGGGGAAAGCCGAATGGACTGGGCGCCTAACCTTCCCAGTCACCGATGACGTGGCTTCATCGACACCCTTATCTCCATCCGGAATAACTTCGCCAACTTCCGAACTGCCCGGGCTAGGTGCAATACTGTTTAGATACATACCATTCGAGGCGTTGGATTGCAT
>CAISUK010000326.1 GCA_903888645.1 uncultured Pseudomonadota bacterium
CATGCGGCGAAACTCATCGAGCACAACAAGAATCGGGCGCCCAAAAAGATTACCGCGCACAAGGAGGCCTCTGGAGAAATAAATGTACTGCGCTTGCCAGATCGATGGGCGGAGGTCGATCAGATCGGCAACACAATCAGAAATGGCGATGAAAATCAGGAGTGGGCAATTCTTGCGCGTACCAACCTGATCCTCGATGCCGCCGAAGTTGCCCTGACCGACATGGGCATTCCCTATCGGCGCACGGGCGGCAAGTGTATCTGGGAACACTCGATTGGTAGCGTTTTCGCAGGGCTCCTGCGAAGTGCCGTCGATGACTCATGGACAGGTATCGCCAATGCGCTGTCCTTTTGCGGAATTCATGCCGAGTGGGTGAACAATCACTCGCGAAGAACGTCGGGGGGATGCGCTGGTCGATTGGATGCGGCAATCTATCAGGTACCAGAGGATGCCTCAAGAAAGACCATAGTACGGTTGCGCATGGGGCTTTCCTCGTGGTGTGATCAGATCGCAAAGGGTCGATCTGCTTTGGTTGTGCATGGTATCGCCGGGTTTCTGGCTGATTACTGCAAGCCAAACCAGCTCAATATGCTTTACAAGCTCGAAGCGGTCGTGGCCAGAATGTCTGGCACTCTAGCTCAGCGACTCTCTGCTCTGGGAAGAAACATTCAAGACCGCCAGAAACCAACGATCCAGATCATGACCCTACATGCCTCGAAAGGGCTGGAGTTCGATAACGTCTGGATCATGGGCTGCGAAGATGGGAATTTGCCTCACACCGATTCGACAGAAGAAGATGAGCGACGACTGCTCTATGTGGGCATGACGCGTGTAGGAATAGACTTGTCCTGAGTAGCGCCATGGAGGAAGGCCTTGAATCGCGATTTCTCAGTGAATCAGGTCTGGATTAAGAGATTGGACACCATGTTGCTCAGAGATGTCACGGATTGATCGCCGCGAGCTTCTTGGGTCTTCCTCGAGGGCGACGAGTAGCATGTAAGCTATTCTGCGAGTTCGCTTCACGCTCCTGGTTGTCGTGGCCGAGCTGAAACTGATCACGCGAAGCCGCTCGACAACTAGCACCAACCTGTGGTGCTAGAGATGATACCCAAGCCTCCAGATCCGCTACGCGATAGCGTAATAGCCGACCAAGCCGAACAGGCAGTGGAAATCCAGCCGGTGCTGGACGTGCCCCGTAAGCCCAGCGGCGTAATGTGCCACGAGCAATGCCAATCGCATCAGCGGCAGATTCAAGATCAAGTAGCAGTGGTGACATGTTGCAATTGAACCAATTTCAACACGCAAAACCGGAGGTGAAAAGCATCGATATTTGATCTATTTAGATCTGCGTTCAGATCATTCCCCACGAACGAAGACCGGATAGTCCGATGATCTGAAAACTGCCATTGCAATCGGTGGCACTTCGACCGACATCAGGCCGGAGTCGTGAGGTAATCGGCTGCACAATGTGCAGCCGCTGGTTGCTTATTAGATTTCCGTCTGCTCTGAAATCTCCAACGCATCATCCACTTCGATGCCCAGATAGCGAACTGTCGACTCCAGCTTCAAATGACCGAGCAGAAGCTGTACAGCGCGCAGATTCTTGGTCCTCTTGTAGATCAGCGTCGCCTTGGTCCGCCGCATTGTATGGGTGCCGTAGATCGATGGGTCTAGTCCGGCTGCGGCAACCCAGTGATGGACGATGCGGGCGTATTGCCGGGTCGAAACATGCGGCGAATTGCCAATCCGGCTCGGGAAAAGATACTGCTCAGACTTCAAATTCGCCTTGTCGATCCATGCTGCAACCGCTGATCGTGTCGGTTCTGTCAGTTCGAACTGAACCGGTCGTTGCGTCTTTCGTTGCACGACCATTGCCCGAGCCAAAATCTGATTGCCGTGGGTAATGTCTCGAACGCGCAGGTTTACGAGGTCGCAGCCTCGCAACTTGCTGTCGATCGCCAGATTGAACATGGCAAGGTCCCGAACGTGGCGCTCGTTCTGGAGATATATCCGGATCGCCCAGATGTCCTTAGGCTTCAGGGGTGGCTTCTGGCCGACCAGCTTGCCTTTGTTCCATGGGGTACGGGTTTGAACGTTTTCCATGACAAACTCCTCTTTCTTGGTTGAAGGGAGTCTGATTCTGAAGCTCTACCTGTATCACCTGTCGTACCGTGTCGTACCGTTTCCACATGCCGGATCGTTTGTTAGCATCACACCCTATCGGGTTCCGACCGAAGCATCTGCTGGATACTTATTGGACTGAGGCGTGATGAGATTATCGAACCGCATGTTTTTGCTGGATCAAGAGGATGACCTGTATCGACTGCCGAACGCAAGATTCGACAGGATGCTTCGAGATCCGAATTGCCACTCCTTCCCTCGCTTCGCAGGCGCTCGCCTGCGGATGGCCGATATGCTGGTTGAAATTCTTGATCGTCGTCCGATTCGTGTTGTTTGGAGCGCTTTTGGCATTCTCGCATTTGACCAGGAGGGGTACTTTGATCCGAACGCATTCGACGTTCACCAAAGAGCGCGTGCAGAGCTGGCATTGGCTCCGACGATCACAATGCCTGACGGCAAGATGACTGTGGTCAATGCGGCAACGCGTTTTGTTGCCCGGGGTGGATGCTGGACGCCATCTCACTTGTTGGCGCGTCGTCTCGACGAGGCCGCACTTGGGCGAGCAGACTATGTGCGACTTTAGGCGCTTGGCTGTTGTCATGCGACTTGGCTGAGCGAAACCAATGCTGGAATCCGCTGACCAAGCGATTGAACGTTACCTTCGTAGTGGTGATTACGATGCGGGCTTTCGTATGTGGCCTGGAGACAACTATATTGCCAGCGCCAAGTACGGAGATGCTTCCCTACGCAAAGCGCTGATCTCTGCGGTCCATTGCCGAACCCAGAAGGTCACACATCCCGGCGCAGCGGCTGAAATGGATGTCGTTGCGATTACGCAGGAAAAAGTGGCGCCGATGGTGAAGGGATTGTTCCCACCCCATGAACGGGATGCCATCCACGAGGTGCTCGCACATTCTGTCGTCGTTTTATCGCCGGCCACGATCAATGAGGTACTCGAACAGACGCCATGGCTTAGTACCGCTTGGGATCTGGCGAACCTGTACCTTGCCGGCGTCGACGCGGAACTCCTTGCCGAAGATGCTCCCAACCTTGTTGGCCTTAGCGAGGGGACGACTTGCTACCTGTCGGCAAATTACTTCGACGCAACGGGCCGCTTCGACGACTTTTTGATCCATGAGGTGGCCCACATTTTTCACAACTGCAAGCGCCGCCTTCTCGGGTTGCGCGAGACCCGGCAGCGTGAATGGTTGCTTGAGATAGACTTTTCCAAGCGCGAGACCTTCGCTTATGCCTGCGAGACCTATAGCCGCATTCACGAAGTCGGCGGAGGACTGCAGGCCAGGCAATCACTCCTGGCGGAATACGGTCAGGGGCCGATGCCAGCGGACGATAGGGTTGAGGTGGACGAGTATCTTGACATCCTGCGCGAGGCCGTTGTCGCCCGAAATGGATGGAAGCGGATACTGGATCGGTGTTCTCCGCCACGTCGGGCGCGTCGGGGTGGGGTTGCATTGGTGTGATGCGCGCTACAAATCGCCTGACGGGCACCGTGAGCGTCTCTTTCGGTGCAACGCTCGCCTATGGTAGCGGCCAGGGCAACGTCGGCTTACGGGAATCGAGCCGAACCGTCACTTTCGGCCATGAAGGGACATTGCAGCAGTGAAAAATCAGGGGACGCGAACGGCAGGAAACGGATCAGGAACCCGCCACTCGCCTCTGACGATGCTCAGCCCGCTCATCGGCCGAAGCGGACGATTACATGCACGAAAAGAGGGGACACCAGAATTCACCAATCCAATAAGACAATAATTTAGTCAATCAAAGTATGGAATCTACGCCTTACTTCATCCACAATAGACGTTAGAAATTAGACTTGATATTTCACGTTTTATAAATCAGGATTACCCCGCATAGTGGCTAGCTCCGAACAACTCAAGGCTCTAATTAGGTCGCACATCAGTCGCGACGATGGGCATTTTTTGTCTGTTGCGATGCAGGTTGCTGCGCATGAGGCCAAGCTTGGTCACGGTAAACTTGCGGAAGAGTTGCGCGAGATGATTGATGCGGCTAAGAATCGCATCGGGCAGGATGCAGCCGGCAAGCTCGTCGCGATAGGCAGTGCAGCCAAGCCGCGCGGCGAACTGGCTAACTTACTTACGGTATCTCATCCCGCGAACCGCCTCGGGGACATGGTCCTGGACGAAGTTGCGTCCAACCAACTACAGCGGGTTGTCAGAGAACAACGGCAACTTTCGCGGATCAAGGAGCACGGGCTTTCTCCACGTCGAAAGCTGCTCCTTGTCGGACCTCCGGGCACGGGTAAGACCATGACCGCCGCTGCCTTGGCGGGTGAGCTTGGTGTCCCACTGTTCTTGGTCCGGCTCGATTCACTGATCACCAAGTTCATGGGCGAAACCGCCTCAAAGCTGCGGCAGGTCTTCGATGCGATAACCGATATTCGCGGCGTCTACTTCTTCGACGAGTTCGACGCCATCGGTTCACAACGTGGGCTTGCCAATGACGTGGGCGAGATTCGCCGCGTCCTGAACAGCTTCCTACAGATGATCGAGCATGATCAATCGAACAGCCTGATCATCGCTGCAACTAACCACCCAGAAGTTCTCGATTACGCGTTGTTCAGGCGATTCGATGACGTGGTGGAATACCACTTGCCAACTCCCGCGCAAGCGATGGAGCTGATTCGTTCGCGTCTCGGTCACTTTGCTCCCAAGCCCTTCAAGAAAGATGGCTTGGTAGAGAAGACCGAAGGCTTGAGCTACGCTGAGATTTGTCGCGCGGTCGACGCATCCATCAAGGACGCGATCATGCATGACCAGACGAAAGTGCAACGAGCCGAGCTGTGGAGCGCGTTAGAGGAACGCCGCATCATCAGTGCGAAGCTCGCAAAGAACAGCATGCACGCGTCAAACAATGCCGGACCAAACACCCGATAAACGACCGCACTTCGTACTCCAGAACACGTCTGAGGCGAAGCCGTTCACGGCACACTCGCCGAAAGACGGGTCGAAGACGATGCTGCCGCAGCTCGATAGAGAACAACACGGCACAGCCCTTCGTGGCCAATTGCAAGCCTTGCACCCTTTGGCCGAAGCTGCCAAGCAGCGCCAGGAAGAGATCGGCCTTGAAGCCGGGCTTGGCCTCCAAATCCAGTTCTTGTCCAGACCTGACGCCGACTTAGCGTTCGAGCGTTTGGCGGCAGAGGGCAAGGTCAAGGGCATCGAACTGCTTAGTGTTCAGGAACGCGACAACAAGGCAGTGTTGGCGAACGTCTTCGTGCCCGACGGCCAGCTTCGACACTTTGAGATCCTAGTCTCGGACTACCTTGAATCGAAGACTGATCGCAATGGCAAACCACGAGACAATAAATCCCTGCTAAACACCATCGGCAGCATTCGTGCCGCTGTCATTCAGGGACTGTGGACAGACTCGCCCGAGTTGCTGCCCGCAAATCCCGAAGAAGCATTCTGGTGGGAGGTCTGGCTCCGTCGCAGCAGGGATGCTGATGCGTCTACGGTTGAAGATTTTCGCCGGCTAGCTGCGATGTCGCAGTGCCAGGTAAGCGATGCGGTGGTCGACTTCCCGGAGCGATCCGTGGTCGTCATGTTCGGGTCGCAGCGGCAGCTCGCTCAGTCCGTGATGGTTCTGAACTGTGTGGCAGAACTTCGCAAGGCGAAGGATACTGCGGAGTTCTTCGTTGGCATGGGCGGGGCAGAACAGCAACAGTGGAGCGCCGACCTGGTAGCCAGGCTACAAGCCCCCGCCGACAGCGACGACGTCCCTCGTGTCTGCCTGCTGGACTCAGGCGTCAATCGCGGCCATCCCCTGCTCGACCCGTTGATCGAACCTGCCGATCTCCACACCGTCAACGCAGCTTGGGGCACGAACGACACGGCAAATCACGGCACCGGCTTGGCCGGTCTTGTGGGCTACGGTGACCTGCACGCCGCGCTTGCGTCCAACGGCCCCATTGCCATTTTGCATCGAATCGAGTCTGTCAAGCTCACGCCAAACCAAGGTGCAAACGTCGGCGACGACAAGCACCATGCTCGGCTCTTCCTGGATGGAGTCACTCTTCCTGAGACCTATTTTGGTCAGAGAAAGCGAGTCTTCTCATCCGCAGTGACGGCGTCAGATTACCGAGATTTCGGGCGGCCATCAGCTTGGTCGTCGACGGTTGACTCACTTGCCTCCGATGACTTGGGCGAAGGCGCCTTTCCTCGCCTATTCGTACTGTCGGCGGGAAATACGAACGACAGAACTCAATGGGCGCAGTATCCGGACAGTCTGTCGCTAAACCAGATTCACGACCCCGGCCAATCCTGGAACGCCTTGACGGTCGGTGCGTTCACCGCGAAGACGACCATCACTGAGGCTAATACTGCGCATTTCAATCCTGTCGCACCGGAAGGAGCGCTGAGCCCATTTACGTCAAGTTCGTCCATGTGGAGTGAGCGCGCATGGCCCCTGAAACCTGACGTGGTCTTCGAGGGTGGCAACGCCGGCACGGACGGGGTTAACACTGACACCTTTGCCAGCCTTGAACTCCTCACGACGAACAATCTCCCGCTGAACCGCCTGTTTTGGACCACCAATGCCACAAGCGCAGCATCCGCCCTCTGTTCGCGCATGGCAGCTCAGATCATGGCAGCCTACCCGGCACTGCGCCCGGAGACGGTTCGCGCCCTGATCGTGAACTCGGCAGAGTGGACCGAAGCCATGTTGCAGATGTATCCGCCGCACGGTGCGCGACGCACAAAGCAGGAATACGCCGCGCTCATTCGCCACTGCGGTTGGGGTGTACCGAGCTTGGAGTGTGCCCTGTGGAGCGCCGGGAACTCGCTCTCGCTGCTCGTGGAAGACCAGGTTCATCCCTACAAAAAGGACGGCAGCGTCATCAAGTCACGAGAAATGAACCTGCACTCTCTGCCTTGGCCCAAAGACCAGTTGGAAGCCCTGCAAGACACCCAGGTCGAGATGCGAGTCACATTGTCCTATTTTGTGGAGCCGAATCCCTCTGCTCGCGGCAACTCATCCAAGTACCACTACCCTTCACATCGCCTGCGTTTCGCCGTTCGAAGGCCGCTCGAATCGGTGGAAGACTTTCAAGCGCGGATAAATGCGGCGGCTATTCGGGAGGAGGCAGGTCGTGTCGCCCCACCGACCGATTCGAACTGGATTCTGGGCGACAACAATCGGCATCGTGGTTCGCTGCATCAAGACCTTTGGCGCGGCAGCGCTGCTGATCTTGCCAGTCGTGGGTTCGTTGCCATCTACCCGTCGAACGGCTGGTGGCGTACCCGTCCGGCACAAGAACGATACGACTTGCCAGCCCGCTACAGTCTCATCGTATCCATCCGTACACCAGAGACGGACGTGGACCTATACACGCCGATTGATCTACAGGTAGCCGCCAACGTTGGCGTACCAGTTGTCGTGAAAATCTAATTCAACAACATTGCTGAGGATTTCCGGCGGCTTTCATTGTTACGGTAACGCTCATCCTACCAATCGAGCCATATTGGGGTCATAAAGCACATTTGTAATCGACCCATCCCGAATGCGCTGAACCGCTTCGTCAATCACATGGAGCGGCACAAGGAACCATTCCCTCGGCTTGACCGGATTTCCAAAGCGGTCTTCGATGGTCAGGTCGAGCTGCGCTGCGCCAAACAAGTGGTGGAAGATGTTTTCCAGCCGGACACGATTCAGGTTGTGGAGCTTGTAGGTTGCAACCACCTCCACGTCGGCCAATAGGTAGGTCGCATCCTTTTCTGCCCCTGCGATGCGGGTCTCTACCTTGCCGCCGGTTACACCAATCTTGTGGATCAGCTCTCGGTGCTCGGCGACAAATGGATGGCTGGATAGGCTGCGCAGTACATAGATGGTTCCGGTCGCGATGTCATCAGGCTCTGCTGCGCTGCCAAACAGCGGGCCGTCGTCCTTAATGATAAGGCGGCGACCTACGGGCGTGTTTCCGTCAGGGTAGAGCGAACGCGAAAGTGAGCGCAGCAGCAGGTTGCTCTCGGTGTGGTTGTCAAAAATGACTCGCAGTCGCGGGTTGTCGCGCCCATCCTTGGTCTTAGTGCCCTCATACATTTCGGCAACATAAGCAATCTGGCCGCCAATGATAAAGAAATCCCTCAACTCAATGCTGGCGTTCTTAACGAATGGCTTGGTCATCCAGGTGCCAGCCTTGAAACCAGCTTCAGCTTCGTCGAACAACGACTTGAAGTGATCAAAATCCTCGCAGGGCGTGCGGTTGGCAATTTCTTCCGCCGCCTTGACTTCGACGTAAGGACGCACATAACGCAGCACGGTGATGTCGCTCTGAGCGGCAGGTTCACTATCAATCCCCAACTCGGCCAGCAAGGCATCTTCGTCCAGGTCGTCCACATCTGCCGGGGATGCCGTCGCACCAGACAGCAAACCGGGACCATCCAGCTCAGCCAGCAGAGTTTGCGCTTCCGGCAACTTGCGTAACTGGTCCAAACGCACGGCATATAGGCGCTCGAAGATGTCACGACCCTCGCCGTGAAGCGGGGCGTGCCCATGCGCTTGATGGAAGCGCAGGATGTCCTCGAAGCCGGCAATGATGCGTTCCTCGCGCGGGGTACGACTGGAAACCTTGAG